>CAJMMH010000132.1 GCA_905214365.1 uncultured bacterium | reverse complement strand
GCGGAAAATCGGCCGTAAAAGCAAGTGCAGAAAAGACTCCGAGAGTACATCTTTCTATTTCTTTCTATCCAAACGTTGTTACAGCATCAGTTTCCCTTCGATTCCATCAAAGTCCACGGTCCGCTCGGTTCCATCCTTCAGGCGGATGACGGTCGGTCCATAACCGCCGCAGCACTGCGGATCAGTATAGGAAACCGACGCGATCGGGAAGATCTCATCCTCCGCGAACGGCTCCAGGCTTTCCTTGGTGATTACCTGGGAAATCAGCAAAAACGGTTCATATCCATACTTTTCATCCCGCTTTGTCTTTGCGTAGATGACAATGGACTTCTCCGAATCCGGATTGGTTCCTTCGCTGTGAATCAGCTCCAGTTCCTGCCAGCCGTCATAAATGGTCATCGCCATCTGCTTTTCTCTTCCGGTAAAATCATGACCCTTCAGTACAATTGCCTTTGCGCCGTCTTTTTCCATATGGATGATTTCGGTTCCGTTATCCGGGAATCCGTAAGAGCCAAGCGTCAGCTCTGCGTTATAGCGGAAGAACCTCATCTTATCCGCGCGCATGATTCCGTACGGAACTGTGAAATCAGCCAGGTTCAGCGCCTGTGTCCAGTGGCTTTCCCGGTTCAGCGCGTAATCGAAGAACTGACGGCGGTACAGCACATGCTCCTTCGCGCCGTGCCACAACGTCACATTGGCAAGTCTGCGCACGCCTTCGCCGGAGGTCAGATCAAGCATTGAATACTGCTGAGACTCAACACTTCCCGCCGCGGCTTCCTCGCCGGGCGCGGTTCCCTTCGGCTGCGCTTCCCACGGATACTTGGTATTGAAGCTCAATTTGGAATAGTTCCACATGCCGTGGCTGTCGCCGGTATTCTTGACAACCTTGCCGCTTCTGAGAATTGTTTCGCCGTTTGCCTGGTGATTGGACGCGCACAGCGCCGGTCCGTCCAGTACGGTTTCCGTAACATCGGTTTCTCCCATTGTATCCCACACGCCGTTATTTTCCTTTTCTGTCCAGAATGGATGATCCGCCGGAAGATGCAGGCACAGAAACGCTTTTCCAAGCCAGAACGGAGACTCCGCGCAGGAATAGCCCTGAACAAGCGGCGTAAACTGCCCGTAGAAGCCGAGCGTCGGAACGCCCTTAAACCGGAAGTCCCCGCGCGTCAGGAATTGAAGCAGAGAGCCGGATGAAATCCGTCTTGCCAGTCCCGGATTCGCTGTCCAGTTCCGAAGCATCATGTTGCCGTCAAACGCGCTGGTCGCCGCGTTGCGGTAAATATTGCTGCGCCCCCACATATTGGTAAAGCCGTCGCGGTCGAAGAAACGGGCATACGTTTCCATCAGCTTGTTGGAGTTTTCCTCAAAGCGCTTTGCCAGATACGGCTCCTTCTCATAGCCGTACCACTGGTTCCAGATCGGCGCATATACATTGAACGCCCAACAGGAATAATAATCAAAACTGTGACCGTCACGATACCAGCCGTCTCCCGCATAGTACGCAAGAATTGCCTGTCCGTGGCAGCGCATGATGTCCTCATTAATCGGATATCCTTCCATATGAAGGAACGCCAGATCCAGCATATTGAACAGACGCCAGTTCTGCGGCACGGTATTTCCATTTGCATAGCCGGTCAGAAATTCTGCAATCTGATCCTTTTCCGCTTTTGTATAGGTATCCCAAATCTCGCTCTTGCATACCCACAGACAGATGACAAGCGCACAGGTCTCAACCGTCTGTTGGAAGCTGCGGTTATGATCGCCTGCCAGCTCCTGCAGCTCCTCGTACGTGCCGACCGACACCGGATCGCCCTTGGTGCAGGAACGCAGAATGTGAGACTTATAATAGTCACGGATGGAATATCCGCAGATCTTCAGATCCGGTTTATTGTGAATCAGCGGCGCAGCGATAAAGAAGGTTCTTGTCAGACCTTCAAAATACTCCGCCTTAAATTCCCAGATTGCGTCCGCGCTGTGCGGATACGTTACCTCGGTTTCCTTTCTCGGCATAACAACCGGATCCGCGAAAGACTTAATGTTTTCAAACACGCCCTCCAGCAGATACTCCGCCGCCTCTAGCCAGCTCTCTCTTGTCAGTCCGGTATACGGACTCAGTTCAAAATTCGTTGTTTTCGCTTGAAAAATCATGATTTCCCTCCTGTCCCGCTAAATTTACCAGATAAAAAGCTCCTGTCCGGTCAGCTTCCAGATTGCTTCAATGAAATAATAATCGCCGTAAATGATCGGGAAGTCGTGGTTTTTATCGTGATAAGCAGCAGTGCATTTCTGCAGAAGGTTGTCCACGTTTTCGTCCCAGCTGCAGTCCTTTTCGTCCAGAGCCTTCAACAGCTTCAGCGCTGCCTGACAATACTTCTTTCCTTCCTCCGGCTCTGCCTGACGTGAAAGCTCCAGCAGACCACAGGCCGCAATTGCAGCAGAGGTAGCGTCCTTCCACTCACAGTCAGCCGGCTGGCAGAAATCAACTGGAATCAGGCCGTCCTCCGGAATGCAGGACATATAATATGCCGCGCACTTCTTCGCTGTATCCAAATACCGCTGTTCTTTTGTATGAATATAACTGAGCGTAAAGCCATACAGTGCCCAGCTCTGTCCTCTGGTCCAGGAAGAGCCGACTTCAAGTCCCTGTCCGCCGAAGGTTTCAATAAATTCTCCTGTTTCTGGATCGAACGATACGATATGATTTGCCGATCCGTCCTCGCGAATAAAATACTTCATTGCCGTGTCCGCGTGCATCTTTGCGATCTGCACATAGCGGGGATCTCTTGTCAGATCTGTCATACGGTACAGAAGCGGCAGATTCATCATACAGTCGATGATTGCCCAGCCAATGCGGTCGCCGTTCCATGCGCGGATAAACTTTCCTGCATAGTTAAAGCGGCCCGCCATGTTGTCAGCAGCCAGTCTTACGCGATTAAAGGAAGCCGGGTTCTGCGTTTCCTGATAATCCGCCATTGCGGTCGGCAGCCAGCGGAATCCGCTGTCATGATCCATGCCGTCGGCAATCATCAGATCCGCATCCAGCTTCTGCTCAACCTCTTCCGCCATCATTTTGTACAGCTCATCTTTGGTCGCATGATACATCTGCCACAACAGACCTCCCCAGAAACCGTTGGTCCACCAGGTAATTCCCGCTCCGGAGCAATCGTTAAATACGCCATTTTCCGCTGTATACGGAATCTTATGAAGATTTCTTCCAGCAACGATTCTAACCTTTTTCTTTATTTTGTCCGACACACCGTTTGCCCATGCCAATTCCTCTGCTGACAGCTGAATTGCTTTGTTTTCCATGCCTTTTTTCCTCCTCATATATGTAATGTGCTCTCGAAGCCTCTTATGCAGCTGCTTCCAGTATATCGTATTTTGTTTTTTTCAGTAATGGCATATCAGGTTATTTTTCTAACATTTTCTGCTGAAAACCTCTGGACAGGATACCACTTCTGCGTTAGAGTATGGAAAAGAGCAGCAGACTGTACCGGCGTATTTTCAGACCGATATGTGAATGCAGACTGCTGCAGTGAAAATTGCGGGATAGAAAGGAGATGGGATGCTATGTTTCATATTTCAGTCGGCGGCTGTCATGCGCGCCATCCGTCCACATTTTCTATGATCCGTCCGCGCGGACTGACGGAATATCTTCTTCTGCTTGTTCACTCCAGAGCAGAATTTGTGATTGCAGGCCAGACGATGACGGTATCCCCGGACTGCGCGCTGATCATCGCGCCCAACACGCCTTACCAGTACCGCGCGCTGGATCGTGTTTATCTGAATGACTGGCTACACTTCTCAACCACGAATCCGGATGCCCTGACTGCGCTTGGCATTTCGGTTGGAAAACCGATCCAGCTCCCTGATGCTTCCCGTTTTACCATTTATCTGCGGCAGATGCTCTGGGAGTCCGACTACGCCGGGCCGCGCTTTGCTGAGGCAAATGTCAATCTTCTGATGCAGCTGCTGATGCACAGCCTCGCTGATCTCTGCTGCCGCCCGCAGCCGAACCGGCACTCCAGCCCTTATGACGCAAGGCTTCAGGAACTGCGTCTGTCTCTCCGTGCTGACCCCGGCCGTCCGGTCGCTGCAGAAGAGCTGGCTGATTCGCTCGGCGTCAGCCTGTCCTATTTTCAGCATTTGTACACGCAGTGCTTCGGCATATCCTTTCAGGCAGACCGTATCCGTCTCCGCATTGATTACGCAAAAGAGCTTCTTGGCAGTACGTCCCTGTCCGTCCATGAAATTGCGGAACTATGCGGTTATTCCAATGAAGTACATTTTTACCGCCAGTTCCGCCAACTGACCGGAATGACGCCTGCCGCCTACCGGAAGCAGACCTGACACCGGCGGTCTCTGTCAGAAACTCAGCCGCAAAGTCAGGTGCATAGAGACTCCGAAAGTACATACAAAAAGAAAGAGGTATTTTTATGCAAATTAAATGTTTCAGCTTAAATTCCCTGCAGTACGCAGTCCGCTATCCGTTCAATTATGAGCCTGGAAAGCAGTATCCGGTTCTTTTCCTGTTTCACGGAGCGGGCGGCAGAGGAACGGATATCAATGTACTCCTGGACAATCCTTTTTTCCGAATCACAAATAAATATAAAGACTTCCCGTTTCTCACCATCGCTCCGCTGTGCTCCGCAAACACCTGGTTTGATCTGTTCGGCGACGTAAAGCGGCTGGTCGCTGAAATTCTCAGTCAGCCGTCCGCCGATCCGCAGCGTGTGTACGCAATGGGCGCAAGCATGGGCGGATATATGACCTGGCAGCTTGCCATGAGCATCCCTGATGTCTTTGCGGCAATTGTCCCGATCTGCGGCGGAGGCATGTACTGGAATGCCGCCCGGCTGCTCAATGTTCCGGTCTGGGCCTTCCATGGCGGAAAAGACGACACCGTGTTTCCGGAGGAATCAGAAAAAATGGTCGATGCTGTTAAGAAAGCCGGCGGTCATGCCCGCCTGACCGTTTACCCGGAAAACGGACACAATGCCTGGAGTGACACCTACAGCAATCCGGAAGTCTTTGCATGGCTGCTGCAGCAGGTCAATTCCAATGACAGGCCGTTAAGCGACCGGTTCACAGACAGCAGTATTTACGGATGACATGCTCCCGCCGCCTGCTGAAGCATCTCTTCCAGAATCTTTGCGCACGCTTCGAGTCCCTTCCTGTCCTCTTCGTCAAAACGTGCCAGAGAAGGACTGTCGATATCGAGAACTGCGGTAACTTTTCCCGCTGCATTGTGAAGCGGAACCACAATCTCCGACCGCGAAGCGCCGTCGCACGCGATATGACCCGGAAATGCATGCACATCCGGAACAAGCTGCGTCTGATCTGCCGCTGCCGCAGTACCGCAGACACCTCTTCCGAACGGAATCCGAATGCAGGCCGGCTTTCCCTGAAACGGGCCGAGAACAAGCTGATTTTCCTTTACCAGATAAAATCCCGCCCAGTTCAAATCTTCCAGCGCCTGCGCGATTGCCGCAGACGCATTGGCAAGATTGGCAATCTGATCCGGTTCGCCCTCTGTCAGCGCGCGCAGCTGTTCTGCCAGTTCCCGATATTGTGTCTGCTTTTGTTCCATTCTTACATTCTGTTCCATATTGTTTCCGGATTCCTTTCTTTCGCCGTTTCTCTTATATGTACTCTCGGAATCTTTTGGCGCTTGATTTTATGAGAAGATTTTTTGTCAGATGTGTTCAAATTTTTGAGGCGTACGCGGTGCGTACGTTGATAAAATTTGAGCGCGGCTGGCGAAAAATCGGCCGTAAAAGCAAGTGCAGAAAAGACTCCGAGAGTACATTTATATGTGCTCTCTTACATTTTCTTTTGATGATGTTCCCGTTTCAGGCAATACATCCGGCTGTCTGCAACCCGGATCAGATGATACAGACTCTCATCTGACTCTTCAAACGACGCACTGCCATAGGAAAAGCGGATGCGGCACATCTCTTTTTCCACACAGAATAAAATCGGCGGATTATCCAACAGCTGCTGCAGACGCGATTCAATGCTTGCCTTGCTCTGATTGGTCATAATAATAAACTCGTCTCCGGCATAGCGGTACAGATACTCGTTTTCCATTAAAACTGTACCGATCAGCTCCGCAAAACGTACCAAATAGCGGTCTCCGTTTTCATGCCCGTACTTGTCGTTGATAAACTTCAGATAGTCCAGATCCAGGAAAACCAGAGTTCCCTCTTTGTGATCCCTTACATACCGGTCTGCATCACCTGCAAATGCTGTCCGATTCAGACAGCCGGTCAGAATATCCCGCTCCAGAGCCTCTCTCCGGCGCGCAAGCGACAGCTCTTCGCTCAGCATCAGAGAAATCATCCGGTCATAGCTGACGCGTTCCCGTTCCAGTTCCCGAATATACATCGTTTCCAGTTCCAGACGCATACTCTGTATCTCCGAATCGCTGCTGGTTCTTGCTGTTTCCGCCATCATCCGGCACACCGGACTGCAGTTTCCGACAAACATATGCGACTTCGAGAGAAACATTCCATCACGAATCAGCGCCTTCTCCCATCCTTCGCGCCGGTACGCTTCCAGAAACTCGATGAAATACCGGATGCAGAACGACACGCCGGTATTTTCCCATTTTCCGGATTCCAGCCGCGTCATATAAGCATAAATATCCTCTGCGATGCCCCCCTGCTTCTGATGCATGCGCAGATACAGAAGCGTAGATTCCATCTGGATACCAAAAAATTCCCGCTGAGCCTCCGGAATACGATTTTGGACCAGCTCTTTCAGCTTTTCTGCCGCCTCCTGTGCCGCCGCAGGCTGGTTCAGACCAAGCTTGATATAAACCAGACTGTCCAGATATACCAGTTCATTGAGCGTGTCCGAAGTTTCAAATACCTGATCGCCGTTTGGCGTCTTTCTGGAAATATCCATCATCTTTTCCAGATAAATTTCGGCCTCCTGATACATACCGGTCGCTGAAAAAACAGCCATAATACAATTGTATACCGTTTTTAGTTTTTCTCGCTCGGCATAGCCGGAAAATACATACTGAAGACCATATTCAACAACTTTCGGCTGAAATCCAACAGTAAAATACAATTCCATCAGCACCAGGCTCAGCCCTGCTTTCTCTCTGGATTCCTGCAGTGTTTCCCCCGCACGGCGGCACAGCTCAACCGCGCGCGATACCACCCCTCTGCAGCTGTACGCAAAAATGCCGTAGCTGATCAGACATAACTCTTCGCAGTACGATTCCAGCGACTCACACGCTTCCAACTCCTGAATATATCCTTCCGCGTCTGCCTCCGTCCAGGCTCCGGAACTGATTTTCTGCCTGATCTCTTCCTTTAAAACCATACACGCCTCTTTTCTGCAGATTGCGGAAATGATTTTTCAAACACGCTCTAAATGTGCCGCGTTTTCTCATCTGCTTCCAATGCTATACTCATTATATATCACAAATAGATATCTTTTTCCAGTCCTTTTGTGTCGGTTGCGCAGCATTCCGTATTTGAGCAGTTTATTTCTTTCTTACAGAATTTTTCGAGGTCAAGCGGATATTCGCAATTGAAGCAGGGGACTTCCTTGATTTGGAACAAA
>CAJMMH010000131.1 GCA_905214365.1 uncultured bacterium | reverse complement strand
GTTATTTGGTTATGAACAGGTAGCGAAGCGGATTGCGAATATCTGCTTCACTAATTTGCTTGTTAATAAATAAACAAAAGGCTTGATTATTCCTCTGAAATATTGTAAAATTGAAATAATGATTGTTACAGCAGAAACAGGCGGTTTCATTTGCCGTCTGTGGGCCGTATATTCAGCACGAACAGTATCAGGAGGAGAAAGCACATGTATCAGATTTTAAAAGCAGAGCAGCTTGCAGATAAAATCTACCTGATGGACGTAGAAGCTCCGCGTGTGGCAAAACATTGTCATCCGGGTCAGTTCATCATTGCCAAGGCAGATGAAACAGGCGAGCGTATCCCGTTGACGATCTGCGATTTCAACAGAGAAAAGGGAACCGTTACAATTGTATTTCAGATTGTCGGAGCATCGACGCTGAAGATGTCCGCGATGAAGGCAGGAGACGCGTTCCGCGATTTTGTCGGCCCGCTTGGCGTTGCGTCAGAGTTTGTAACGGATCCGCTTGAGGAAGTGAAAAAGCGTAAGTATCTGTTTGTTGCCGGAGGCGTTGGAACAGCGCCGGTTTATCCGCAGGTAAAGTGGATGCGCGAGCATGGCATTGATGTGGATGTCATTGTCGGTGCAAAGACAAAGAGTCTGATCCTTCTGGAAGATGAGATGAGAGCGCAGGCAGGAAATCTGTACATTACAACCGATGACGGAAGTTATGAGCACAAGGGTATGGTAACTCAGGTGATTCAGGAGCTGTACGATGCTGGAAAGCGTTATGATGTCTGTGTTGCAATTGGCCCAATGATTATGATGAAGTTTGTCTGCAAGCTGACAAAAGAACTGAATCTTCCCACAATTGTCAGCCTGAACCCGATTATGGTAGACGGAACCGGTATGTGCGGGGCATGCCGTGTATCGGTAAACGGTGAAACAAAGTTTGCGTGCGTGGACGGGCCTGAGTTCGATGGACACGGCGTAAACTGGGAGCAGGCAATGACAAGACAGCAGCTGTACCGGACGGAAGAGGGACGTGCGATGCTGAAGGCACAGGAAGGCGCGACTCACCATGGCGGCTGCGGACAGTGCGGAGGAAACGAATAATGGATATGTTAAGAAAGGTACCGGTACGCGAGCAGGAACCGGCAGTTCGCGCCGCTAATTTTGAAGAAGTATGTCTCGGCTACAACATGGAAGAAGCAGTGGAAGAGGCAACACGCTGCATCCAGTGCAAGAATGCCCGCTGCATACAGGGATGTCCGGTTGCCATTGATATACCGGGCTTTATTGCAAAGGTAAAGGAAGGAAAGATCCTCGAAGCAGCCGATAAGATTGCAGAAGCATCCTCTCTGCCTGCAGTTTGCGGACGTGTCTGTCCTCAGGAAAGCCAGTGCGAGGGCAAGTGTATCCGCGGCATTAAGGGCGAAGCGGTTTCCATCGGAAAGCTGGAACGCTTTGTCGCTGATTACGCGAGAGAGCAGGGACATGTTCCGTCCGTATCCGAAACTCCGAACGGAATGAGGGTCGCTGTTATCGGTTCCGGTCCTGCAGGACTGACCTGCGCGGGCGATTTGGCAAAGCTTGGCTATTCCGTTACGATTTTTGAAGCGCTCCACGAGCCAGGCGGTGTTCTTACATACGGAATCCCAGAGTTCCGTCTGCCAAAGGACAAGGTTGTTCAGCCGGAAATCGACAACATCCGCAAGCTTGGTGTTACCATTGAGTGCAACGTTGTAATCGGAAAGTCCGTTACGATTGACCAGCTGATCTCGGAAGAGGGATTTGACGCGGTATTTATCGGATCCGGCGCCGGCCTTCCAAAGTTTATGGGAATCCCAGGCGAAAACGCCAACGGCGTATTTTCTGCCAATGAGTTCCTGACCAGAAATAATCTGATGAAGGCGTTCCGCGAGGATTACGACACTCCGATTTTCCGCGGCAAAAAGGTTGCGGTTGTCGGCGGCGGAAACGTAGCGATGGATGCTGCAAGAACCGCACTTCGTCTTGGTGCACAGACCTATATCGTATATCGCAGAAGCGAAGCAGAGCTTCCGGCTCGTGTGGAGGAAATTCATCACGCAAAGGAAGAAGGAATTATTTTCCGTCTGTTAACGAACCCGACAGAAATTCTGACAGATGAAAAGGGTTGGGTTACCGGTATGAAATGCATTGAGATGGAGCTCGGCGAGCCGGACGCGTCCGGACGCAGACGCCCGATCGCAAAGGAAGGTTCAGAGTTCACACTTGATGTGGATACTGTCATCATGGCACTCGGAACTTCCCCGAATCCGCTGATTTCTTCGACTACGGAAGGCCTTGAGACCAACAAATGGCGCTGTATCGTAGCTGATGAAGCGGATGGAAAGACATCAAAGCCGGGCGTATACGCAGGCGGAGATGCCGTTACGGGAGCAGCGACGGTTATTCTTGCAATGGGAGCCGGAAAGGCTGCGGCAAAGGGAATTGACGAGTATCTGAAGTCCCGTGCCTGACTGAAATCAGATTACACAAAAGAAGTTCCGGGAGATGTCTGGGGCTTCTTTTGTTTCCACGGAAACAGCATATCATCCGAATGTAGTTTGTCTTCCTGCTGCGAATATCTGCAGAAGAACAGCTTTTGCGCATGGAAGTGTTATTGCAAAGGAGGCCCACATGAAAAGACGTAAACGAAGCTCCGCCGTATCTGTCGTCGTGATATCCATTCTGCTGCTTGCTGCGGTTGGATTGATCAGCACAGGCGTGTATCTGATCTTTTTCAAGAACAGGGACGCCTTTGAACGCCAGAAGGAAGAAGAAGAAATTGCAGACCAGTATATTCAGGATCTGATTCTGATGGAGGAAGATCCGGAAGCGTATGAGCGGCTTGTTGAGGAACGCAGGCGGATTCAGGCACAGCGTATCAGCGATGAATCGCGCCGGGATTCTGCTTCCGACACAGATCAGACCGACGCAGACTGGCAGGATTATTCCGGCGCCTATCAGGATGAAAATTATTACACCAGAGACGGTATTACTTACACGCCGGATTACGCGCAGGGAACACTTGACTGTCGGCTCGAAGTGCCGACAGCCGGGATTAACCGCGGCGTTTATACCGGCACTTGGGATGAGATCAATTATAATCTTGACATCTGGATGGTAACAACCGCCAGACCGGATTACGTACTTGGGGAAACCAGGTATTGTATTTATGGACATAATCATACCGTTCAGAATCTGTCCTTCAATCAGCTGCAGAAGGTTCAGGTCGGCGAACTGTTTTATCTGACTGGCAAAAGCGGACGGTATACCTATGAAATCACCAATGTGTTTGCGGTATCGCGGGAAGACGCAACAGCAAATTATGTAGACAATGAGGCGATTGGAAGCGACAAGTGCTATTTGATCACATGCGGCCGCGATGACGGCGAGCGCAATTACCGGTATCTGGATCTAATTGTCGAGGGTACGCTGAAAGAACACTTGACAATCCGTGAATATGCCGAGCAGCTGAAGGAAATGAAATAACGCAGGAAAAGAAAGGTTTTACAGACAATGATAATGAAACAGGCCCCTGCCAATGAGCCGGAAAGACAGTTTTACTTTATGGAGCGGTGCAGAGAGCTTCTGCATGAGCGCGAAGCACGTACCGGAAGACCGATGACATTTATGATTACGACCTTTGGCTGCCAGATGAACGCAAAGGATTCTGAGAAGCTGGAAGGAATTTTATGTGAAGCCGGATTAAAGCCGGTATCGGACGAGCGGGAAGCAGATTTAAATATTTACAATACCTGTACTGTCCGTGAGAATGCAAATCAAAAGGTTTACGGACACCTTGGGCTGCTCAAAAGCCTGAAGGAAAAGGATCCGGACCGCCTGATTGCGCTGTGCGGCTGTATGATGCAGGAGCCGGACGAGGTAGCGACCGTCCGTAAATCCTATCCGTTTGTTGATATTGTATTTGGTACGCATAATATCTTCCAGATGGCGGAACTCCTCTGCCGCCGCCTGACACAAAAGGGGCAGGTTATTGAAGTCTGGGAAGGAACCGATCAGATTGTAGAGGATCTTCCCGCAGTAAGAAAGTATTCCTTCAAGTCCGGCGTCAACATCATGTATGGCTGTAATAATTTCTGCAGCTACTGCATTGTTCCATATGTAAGAGGAAGAGAACGAAGCCGCGAACCGGAAGAGATCCTGGATGAGATCCGTGAACTGGCGGCAGATGGCGTGGTTGAAGTCATGCTGCTCGGCCAGAATGTCAATTCTTACGGAAAAACACTGGAGCATCCGATCAGCTTTGCCGAGCTTCTGCGCCGGGTGGAGCAGATCGAAGGAATTGAGCGTATCCGCTTTATGACGTCCCATCCGAAGGATCTGTCTGATGAGCTGATTGAGGTAATGAAACACTCTAAAAAGATCTGCCGTCATCTCCATTTGCCGCTCCAGTCCGGAAGCAGCCGCATCCTGAAAGCGATGAACCGCCATTATAATAAGGAGCAGTATCTGGAGTTGGCATTTAAGCTGCGCCGGGAAATTCCTGATCTGTCCATAACCACGGATATTATCGTCGGATTCCCAGGCGAGACGGAAGAGGACTTTGAAGATACGATGGATGTTGTTAGAAAGGTACGATATGACAGCGCATTCACGTTTATCTATTCCAAGCGGACCGGCACTCCGGCTGCAAAGATGGAAAATCAGGTCCCAGACGATGTGGTACATGCGCGGTTCAACCGTCTTCTTGCCGAGGTTCAGAAGCTTTCTGCTTCGATGAGCAGCCGGGATCTGGGGAAAACGCTTCCGGTGCTGGTAGAGGAAGTCAATGAAAAAGATCCGGGACTTGTCAGCGGCCGTCTGAGCAACAATGTAATGGTTCATTTTCCGGGAGATGCCGGTATGATCGGCACGATCTGCCAGGTCTGGCTGAAAGAGTCGAAAGGATTTTACTATATCGGGGAGAGAGTACATGGAAACGAAGGAAAAAACGAAGATTGACATCTCCAGACTGTCGCCGATGATGAAAATTTACATGGAAACCAAGCAGCAGTATAGTGATTGCATTTTGTTTTACCGGCTCGGTGACTTCTATGAGATGTTTTTTGATGATGCGCTGATCGCGTCGAAAGAGCTGGAAATTACGCTGACCGGAAAGGACTGCGGTCTGGATGAACGGGCTCCCATGTGCGGTATTCCGTATCACGCGGCTGAAGGTTATATCAACCGCCTGGTCCAGAAGGGATACCGTGTTGCAATCGGAGAGCAGATGGAGGACCCGAAGCAGGCGAAGGGATTGGTGCGACGGGAAGTCATCCGTGTGGTGACACCGGGAACCATTCTCAATTCCGAAGCGTTGGATGAATCAAAGAACAATTACCTGATGTCCATTGCTTATATTGGAAACTTGTTCGGCCTGGCAATCTGCGATGTGTCTACCGGTGATTTTCACATTACTGAGGTGACTGGAAGAGAGGGACTGGAGGATGAAATCTTCAAGTTTACACCGGCTGAAATTCTTTGCAATGATCTGTTCTGCATGTCGGGTGAAAATCTGGAGGATCTTCAGCAGCGGGTTCATTTTTCCATGTTTACGCCGCAGTCCTGGTACTATGAACAGGATAATGTCGAGGCGATTTTAAAGGAGCATTTTGGCGTTTCCAGTTTGCAGGGACTCGGAATTTCTGATTATGAGGCGGGGACGATTGCCGCAGGCGCACTTCTTCGGTATCTGTATGAGACACAGAAGAATACAATGCCTCATATTACCAACATTCAGCCGTATGTGACTGGAAAGTATATGATCATCGATACGTCCACCCGCCGCAATCTGGAGCTGACGGAAACGCTGCGTGAAAAGATGAAGCGCGGAAGCCTTCTGTGGGTTCTCGATAAGACAAAGACAGCGATGGGCGCGCGTATGCTCCGTAGCGATATCGAGCAGCCTCTAATTGAAAAATCAGAAATTTTAAGACGGCAGGAAGCGGTATCTGAGCTGTTTGATGAGTATGTTCTCCGGGAAGAACTGCGGGAATATCTAAATCCAATCTATGATCTGGAGCGTCTGATCGGCCGGATCAGTTATAAGTCTGCCAATCCGCGGGACCTGCTTGCATTTGCGGCTTCACTGAAAATGCTTCCGCCGATCCGCAATCTTTTGAAGGACTGCAAGTCAGCGATTCTGCATGAATATTATGAAAAAATGGATACGTTAGACGATCTGTGTTCGCTGATTGAGCGGTCGATTGCGGAGGAACCGCCGATTACGATCCGTGAGGGAGGCATCATCCGGGACGGTTACTCAGAAGACGTCGATATGCTTCGCCGGTCTAAGACTGAGGGAAAAAGCTGGCTTCTGGATATGGAGGTCAAGGAACGGGAAAAGACTGGCATCAAATCGCTGAAAATCCGTTACAATAAGGTGTTCGGCTATTATATTGAGGTGACCAATACCTTTAAGGATATGGTTCCGGAATACTACACCAGAAAACAGACGTTGGCCAATGCCGAGCGGTATATCACGCCGGAGCTCAAAGAGCTGGAGGATATGATTCTCGGTGCGGAGGACAAGCTGTCCGGTCTGGAGTATGATCTGTTCTGCGAGGTCCGGGATAAAATTGCTGGGGAAGTGCTGCGGATTCAGAAAACGGCAAAGGCAATTGCCGGAATGGATGTTCTTGCATCGCTTGCTTTTGTTGCAAACCGTCAGAACTATGTCTGCCCGTCAATTAACGAGCGCGGCGTCATTGAAATCCGAAACGGCCGCCATCCGGTTGTCGAGCAGATGATTCCAAATGATATGTTTGTCGCGAATGATGTGCTTCTGGACAATCAGAAAAATCGCATTTCAATTATTACCGGCCCGAATATGGCCGGCAAATCCACATACATGAGACAGGTTGCCCTGATCTGTCTGATGGCACAGATCGGAAGCTTTGTTCCGGCATCCAGCGCCAACATCGGTATCTGTGACCGGATTTTTACCAGAGTCGGCGCCTCCGATGATTTGGCTTCCGGTCAGAGTACGTTTATGGTAGAGATGACAGAGGTAGCCAATATCCTGCGGCACGCGACCAGAAGAAGCCTGATTGTGTTGGATGAAATCGGCCGCGGAACCAGTACATACGACGGCATGAGCATTGCGTGGGCAGTTGTCGAGCATATTTCAGACCCGAAGATTCTTGGAGCGAAAACGCTGTTTGCTACGCACTATCATGAACTGACAGAGTTAGAAGGGGCGCTGCCTGGTGTGAACAATTACTGTATTGCCGTCAAGGAGCAGGGAGATAACATTGTCTTTCTGCGGAAAATCATCCGCGGCGGCGCAGATAAGAGCTACGGCATCCAGGTGGCAAAGCTTGCGGGGGTGCCGGACCGGGTAATTGAACGGGCAAAAGAGCTGCTTGGCGAGCTGACCAATGCGGATATCGCTGCAAGAGCAAAAGAGATCGCTCAGGCACAGGGCAGCCCGCAGAAAAAGCGGGTGACCAGGCCAGATGAAGTGGACGCGAACCAGCTGACGTTGTTTGACACAGTAAAGGACGACGATATTATTCGAGAACTGAAGGAACTTGAAATCAGCAAAATGACGCCATTGGATGCAATGAATACCCTGTACCGGATGCAGTCAACACTGAAAA
>CAJMMH010000130.1 GCA_905214365.1 uncultured bacterium | reverse complement strand
ATCTGACAAAAAATCTTCTCGTAAAATCAAGCACAAAAAGATTCTGAGAGCACATTGTCTGAAAAAGGCACAAGCACCAGGCTGCCTGTTCTGCAGCCGGAAAGGACTCTGTTATGGACCAGACTTATATGAAGGAACGCCCGATTCTCCCTCTTGTGATCGCCATGGCGCTTCCCATGACAATCTCCATGCTGGTAAACGCGCTCTACAACATTGTAGACAGCATCTTTGTCGCACGGATCAGTGAAAACGCAATGACTGCGCTTTCTCTTGTGTATCCGATTCAAAACCTGATTAACGCAGTCACCGTCGGCTTTGCCATCGGCATCAATGCAGTGATCTCGTTTCAGCTTGGCGCCGGAAACCGGCAGGAAGCGGATCGGGCGGCATCGCTCGGCGTTCTGCTCAACGCAGTTCACGGACTTCTGCTGAACGTCATCTGCATCCTGCTGCTGCGGCCATTCCTTGGTCTCTTCTCCGATAATGAAGAAGTGATTTCCCTTGGCATCCACTATGCGACAATCACACTTTCCTTCTCAATTCCGATTGCAATTTCGATTTCATTTGAGAAGATTTTCCAGGCAGCCGGACGTATGACTGTTTCCATGGTCAGCATGCTGCTTGGCTGCATCACAAATATTATCCTAGACCCGATTATGATTTTCGGTATCGGTCCGGTTCCCGCCATGGGAATCCAGGGGGCGGCAATCGCGACCGGAATCGGCCAGGTAACGTCTTTGGTGATCTACCTGATTTTCTACTTCTGCAGCCCGCTTCCGGTTTCTGTCCGATTTTCCCAGATGTGCCCGACCAGGCAGCTGATGGTACGCCTGTATTCCATCGGTGTTCCGGCAACGCTGAATCTTGCGCTGCCGTCGCTGCTTGTTTCCGTGCTTAATGGCATCCTTGCCGCATTCTCCCAGTCTTATGTGCTGGTTCTCGGCGCTTATTACAAGCTGCAGACCTTCCTGTATCTGACTGCCAACGGTGTTGTCCAGGGAATGCGTCCGCTGATCGGCTATAACTACGGTGCCGGAGAAAAGAAGCGGGTATCCAAGATCTTCTCTACCGCATTGATGCTGATCCTCGGCGTCATGGCAATCGGAACAGTCCTTTGCCTTGCCATTCCCGGTACACTGATCGGCCTGTTTACTTCCAATCCGGATACTATCCGTCTCGGTGCGCAGGCACTGCGGATCATCAGCCTTGGCTTCCTGATTTCTTCCATCTCCGTTACCGCATGCGGCGCGTTGGAAGGACTTGGAAAAGGCGGCCCTTCTCTGATGATCTCTCTGATGCGTTATCTGATTGTGATCCTTCCGCTCGCCCTTCTGCTGTGCCGCGTCTTTGGAATCGGCCCGACCGGCGTATGGCACGCTATGTGGCTGACGGAAATAATTACTGCGGCGGCTTCCTGGTTTATCTATAAAAAAAGCGTCCGGCTCTGATCTGAGCCAAAACGCTTTTTATGAACTCACATTTTCTGCAGCCCCTTTTCAGGGGCTGTTTTCTTTTGGATACACTGCTTCGGACATATCTTCCGCAGATGTAATTGCAACGGTTACACTTTATCTTTATTCTTTCGCTATTCCGTCCGCAATGCCGCTACCGGGTCTTTCTTCGCCGCTTTCTTTGCCGGAAGCAGACCGCCGACGATTGTGATGACAATGCTGATCACAATCAGAATCGCCGCGGAGGATGCCGGAAGCTGCGCCGTCAGTCCTTCCATTCCCGACAGCTGCGCAATCACAGAGTTGATCGGGATCAGCAGAAGCAGGGATACGCCGATTCCAAGCAGACCGGCAATGCAGCCGATGATAAACGTTTCCGCATTGAATACCTGAGAAATATTTCTCTTGGATGCGCCGAGCGCGCGCAGGATTCCGATTTCTCTTGTCCGCTCCATAACAGAAATATGCGTGATAATGCCAATCATAATACAGGATACCACCAGTGAAATCGCGACAAAGGCAATCAGCACATAGGAAATTCCATTAATTACCGAGGTCAGCGAGGAGGTCAGAAGCGCAACATAATCCGTATAAGAAATCTGACTGTCTTCATCCGCAGTCTCGTTGTACTCATTGATGCAATCCGCAACCGCTTCCTTATTTTCAAAGTTATCCACATAAATACTGATTTCGGACGGCGCATCCACACTGACACTGCCAAATTCCTTCATGTTATTCTCATAGGAAGCGCTGCCAATCAGGCTGTCATACAGCTGCAGCAGAATTTCCTGATCCGGATTGGACGCAAGCCACTGATCCACCATCATGGAAACGGATGCTTCCGAACTGTCCTCCGCGCCGCTTGGATCTGCAGTTTTGCCGGTTCCGACCGGCTGCATTGCCGTGTAATACTGCATCATCTGATACAGAGAAGATTTCTCAGAATCTGACATATTGCTGATGTATGTTTTTACATCTTCTGCCTTTTGCTCATCGCTGACATCGGAGAAATGAGCGCCGTTCAATACGTTGATATCCGGCGTTTCCTCCTGTGCCTTTACAATATCGCTTTCTGCGGTGCGGTCAATGACATAGCTTGTCAGCTCCGGAGAGTAAGCGACTGCCGTTGTAATCGCCATGCTGTCCGCATCGCCGTTCAGCCGCACAATTCCGCTGATCTTTAATGTTACCGCATGCGATAACAGCGCGTCCTCATCGTAAACCGCGTTTTCTAACTGCCGGAAGGTGCCGTCCTCATTTTTCACATAATGATCCGCTGCACAAACAAGCGAAAAGGTATGCCCGCATACCTCTTCATAATTCAGAGAAATCGCATCGGCATCCCCGCCGTTTTCAATGGTCGATTTTACGTCCTGGTACTGTTCCTTTGTGATCAGTCCCAACTGATACATGTTTTTTACCGGAAGCTTTCCGGAACGATCCAGTACCAGAACTACTTCATCGTATGCCTGCGGCCAGGAACCGTACAGCACTTCATATTTGTCCTGAACCGCCTGGCTGACACTCTGTCCATCACTTCCGGCTGCAAGCTCAGAGAAATTGGACGCGCCGGAATTGTCCCGCATTCCAAACATAGAGCCGCCGAACATCGCTGCCATTCCGTTTCTGCCAGAACCGGAAGAAGCATCTTCATCCGGATCATCCTCGGTGTCCGTCAGCGTCCCGTCCCCTGCCCTGGAATACACGCTGAACTTTACATCATAGCTGTAGACAACGCCGTTTTCTCCAAGATACTGATGGATCCGACTGTCCGGATCGTCAAGATAACGCTTGAACGCGGTCAGATTGTTTTCGATGACGCTGCTCTGCACCATTTCGATCATTTCAAGCGCGGTATAATCCGCCGATACGCTGTCTGCTGTATCTGCCGTGCCATCAATCTTTTCCTGCATTGCTCCCTGCATCTGACTGCTGATATTCAAAAAGCCGGACGCGTCAACGGTCTGCGCGTCAATCGTAATCGGGTACGATGCCATCGTATCCTTCTGCACATCGTCAATATACCGGTTCATGCCGGTTGACAGCGACAGGATCAGCGCGATTCCAATGATACCGATAGAGCCCGCAAATGCGGTCAGAAGCGTGCGCCCTTTTTTGGTCTTCAGGTTGTTGAAGCTTAACGACAGCGCCGTCGCAAACGACATGGAAATCTTCTTTTTCTTTCCCGGCACGGTCTCCGGATCCGTATCGGTACACGGATTGGTATCGCTTACAATCTCTCCATCCTTCAGCCGCACAATCCTGGTAGAATACTGCTCGGCAAGCTCCGGATTATGTGTTACCATGATAACTAGCTTATCCTTCGCAATCTCCTTCAACAATTCCATAATCTGAATACTTGTCTCTGAATCAAGCGCGCCAGTCGGCTCATCGGCAAGCAGCACATCCGGATTGTTTACTAACGCTCTCGCAATCGCGACGCGCTGCATCTGTCCTCCTGACATCTGGTTTGGCTTTTTGTGCATGTGATCGGCAAGTCCGACCTTTCTCAGCGCTTCCTCCGCGCGCTCCTTCCGTTCTTTCTTGGAAACTCCGGCAAGCGTCAGCGCCATTTCCACGTTTGCAAGCACCGTCTGGTGCGGAATCAGGTTGTAGCTCTGGAAGACAAATCCAATGGAATGATTCCGGTAATAATCCCAGTCCGCGTCCCGGTACTTCTTCGTCGATACACCGTTGATAATCAGATCACCAATGGTATAGCGATCCAGTCCACCGATGATATTCAGCATCGTTGTTTTTCCGGAGCCACTCTGTCCGAGAATCGAAACAAACTCATTTTCCCGGAATGTAACGGAAACACCTTTCAGCGCATCCTGCTTCAGATCCCCGGTCACATAGGTCTTTACAATATTTTTCAGCTGCAGCATCTTGTGTCCTTTCTGTTCTGCGACTGCACAGGAAACCCCTGCGCCGCATCCGGTTTCTGCCGTTTCCGAATGCTCTGTTCTTTACTCTACCACAGATGCTGCCTGCGCGCAAAGAAAGTTTTTCCTTTCATTTATAAAAAATGTATAAAAAGCTGCGATTCACGCTTCGTTCAGGCAGGAAGGAATTTTGCGAATGCTTCGCATGCAGAATCGGCAAACTCCGCGCTGCTCTCATCCGCTCTTACCTCTTGTCCTTCTTTTAATTCCTCATTCCATTCGCAAACAATATCTGTTTCCCCCTGGATTGCCCCTTCGACTGCGCAAAGCATCCGTTCCTTCTCCCAATACCGGACTGTTACCGGAATCTTTTTTATATAACTGCGTTCTCCAAGCGGCGTCTGTCTCTTTTCAACTGCCCATATGAAGCTTGCACCATTTTCTCCATGCTGAATTGCTTTCTGCTCCATAACCTGCGCATAATAGTTTCCATCCAGATACATGGATTGTACCTTTTGGGTCTCCACCTGCGGCAATGACAGCATTAAAATTTCACCGGAGAAAATCGTTAATACAGCCAGCAGGAATAAATATACAGCCAAAATCGTAAGCCATACGTTCTTTTTTCTCATCGGTTTCTTACTCCTTTATCCCGGAAACGGCAGACAATCCCTCCCTGAGTTCCTCTTCTCCCGCAAGAAACAGGAACAATACCGGAATCAGATAAATCACAGCAGCCGCAAACGCGATCCCTGCGTCTTTCTCCTGTACCCTGGATAAATACACCGATAATGGATAAGAAGACGCGTTTGAAAACATAACTAACGGCAGCTCTGCCATGTTCCAATAATCGAACAAAATCAGTAAGCCGCATGCCGCAATCTGCCCTTTGCATACAGGAAATGCCACGGATACCGCAATCCGGATTTCACCCGCGCCATCGATCCGGGCCGCATCAAATAAACCTTTCGGAATCCGTTTCATATATTTTGTCAATAGATATACACTGAACGGAGAAAAAATTCCAGGCAGCCAGATCGACCAGTTCGTTTCTGTTAAATGTAATTGTTTCATTGCGATATAATTGGGAATCACAGTTACCTGATACGGCATCATCATTAACATCATATATAGAAAAAACAACATTGCTGCTGCCTTTCCCTTCACACGGCAAAACCCATAGGATGTAAATAACGCAATAATTAACTGAAAACAGACAATCGGAGCCACAAGAAAAACAGAATTCCAAAATCTCTGCAGATAATCCGGTGTCTGAAATAAGATTATCTGATACTGTTCCAGTGAAAATGATCCAACAAAGTCAGCAAAACGTACAAAACTTCCCGCTTCCAGCTTCTGAAACGCTTCCCAGATCACATCCTTCGGAGCCAATGATCCGATCAGATTCCAGAAAATCGGGAACGCGAAAAAAAAAGTAAAAAGTATTTCGATCAATTTCAATATCATTTTTCTTACTCTCATTATTTCCTGTCTTTTTGCCAAGTGGACGTGCAGATTGTAAAAATGATTTTTCAAATATGCTCTATTGTTCCATATCTTTTCCCAGGTGCTTTTCCCAAACATACATAATTCCTATTATAATAATCATTGCCGCCGAAAATAAAATCGCCGCTGCCGACATTCTCTGATAATTCAGCGTTCTCAATGCGTTATTCAGGAAATGCGGAAGCAGATACATTGCTACAGACGGATAATCCCCCGTAAGAAGATAAATTTCCCGGAAGCTTTTCAACGCATTTATCATCGCAAGCATTGCAGCAAAAACGATTGCCGGAGAAATACACCGGATCTTGATTTTCCAGAAAATAGTTCGTTCCGATGCCCCTTCCACCCTTGCTGTTTCTATATATTCTTTGGGAACAGACGCTAACGCACCAAGAAAAATTACCGTATGGTATCCTGTATATTTCCAGATGTACAAAAGCATCATTACCAATTTCCCATAGATACCGTCCATCCATGATATTTTTTCACTTCCAATCAGCAGCAACAGCTGATTCAACGTCCCTCCTGAAGCAAACAAAACACGCCATACCATTACTGTACATGCTGCCGGAACGGCAATCGGACTCAGCATCCACATCAATTGTTTTTTATTTTCCCTGCTGGCAATCCAGTTTGCCAGATACAAAGAAAGCGGCACCATAATACTTACTCCGAATCCCATAACCTCCGCCGTATTTTTTACCGCGATCTGAAATGCCATATTCGTTAATACTTTTTGATAATTGTTCACCTCAGACAGCTTATGGTCTGTCATTCCATTTATCAGTGAATAATAAATCAATTTTTGATATGGAAATAGATAAAACAAACCAATCCCGGCTGCGCCTGGAAGCAGGAACAGCCATATGCCTTTTCCCTTTCTTTTTATTTTCATAGAATTTCCTTTTTTACATTCCTGATTCACTCCGGTAAATCGTTATTCTCTCTATGATTGCTTTTGACGCCTGCTCCACTTCTACCTCCCCCTGGCAATATGCTCCCGATTCCTCCATCAGTATCTGCATCATCTGCGGATCTGCTTCATCTACACGCGTAATCTGCTCAACCATCTGTTTGAAATCATCAATCATTTTATCTGTCAGAGGCGGCACCAGTACCTCATATAACTGCTGGTCTAAAAAGGAAGAACCAATCCAGTAAATTTCAAAAGTTTCCGGCTGCATAAAATGGCTGCAATCCATTTCCCATACCGGCTTTTTTACCGGAAATGTATTTTGCTGAAATTCTCCTCTGGATTCCTGTGCTTCCTCTGACAGCAGATACCGGTAAAAATTCCATACGCCGTCTTTCTTTTCAGAAGCACGGCACATTCCAATCGAAATCCGGTTCACAAATGCGCTTCCGCTTCCTGAAAATACAGGGAATCCAGGCATCGTTACATCTGCTGCGTAGCTTCCAAGCATTTTCATTATCTGCCCGTCTGTATTTTCTTCCAACTGTTCTAGGATATCTTCTATTTCTTCATAGGATGAGTCCTGTCCTAATAACGCCGCTGCATGACGGTACATGGACAAATCTCTTCTCATTCCTTCCGCATATGCCGATCCGGTTGACTGAAGCTGCATCGTACGCGCATGCATCTCGTCATTGTTTTCCACACCCCATATCTCCTCCCGTTTTTCCGGCAGCAGCTTTGCAAACTGCAGCGTCCGCACAAGAAGTTCCGAGTCATTCAAAAAAATGTCATTGTCCCCGGAAAGCCAGAAAACAGATACGTCATGCCAGAAATCCTCTCTTGTATAATGTGTGCCAAATACGGATACCGGATTTTCATTTGCAAGCATCTGATCAACCGATAATGTCTGACTGTCCTCAAACTGCGCTGCCGATCCGATTTTCGTATTTACCTCATATAACGGGACAAAATTATAAAGCCTGCCATCGATT
>CAJMMH010000129.1 GCA_905214365.1 uncultured bacterium | reverse complement strand
TACATGGACATGAACCTGAATCATGCGCGTATGCCAATTCCGCCACAACTGCATACCTTTGATGATTGCTCATCAATGCGGGCGACAGGACTTGAACCTGCACGGGTTACCACCAGAACCTAAATCTGGCGCGTCTGCCAATTCCGCCACGCCCGCAATTGGATCATTCTCTCTTTTCAGAAGCTTGTCTCTCGCGGACTGCTCATTTAATATATCATGCAATCCGCGATTTGTCAACAGTTTTTTTATGTTTTTTCTTTTACGATGGAAGTCTACATTACCCGCAGCTGTCGTCTCCGACGGCAAGCACACTCTGGGGACGGTCAAAGCGGAGCGGTTCTCCATCAACTGTCGTAATTCTGCCTCCCGCCTCGCTGATTAAAAGTGCACCTGCCGCAAAGTCCCACGGCTGCAGACGCAGCTCAAAGAACAGCTCAGCGCGTCCTGACGCTACGCTGCACAGATCAAGCGCGGCGGAACCGCTTCTGCGGACATCAAGGCTGCGGTCAAAGTAACTCTTTGCCATCTCAAAGCTCTTATCCGCCAGCTCCCGGTAATACGGCGCGGTTCCGAACAGTACCAAACCATCAGACAATGGCTTTTTGCTGACAAAAATCCGCTGTTTCCCGCAATACGCGCCCTTCCCGCGCTGTGCCCAGAACATCTCATCCCGGTACGGGTTGTAAACAGCTGCCATGTACGGTTCCCCGTCAAGCAGCAGGCCGATTGACACTGCGCTGCAGCCCGCGCCCTTCATAAAATTGGTTGTCCCGTCAATCGGATCCACAATAAACGCGTAGCCATGCCCCAGCGCGGCATGCGTCTCCTCTTCTTCACCGACAAAAGCCGCCTCCGGAAGCAGCTCCGTCAGACGGCCATAAAGAAACTCCTGTACCTTTTTATCATATGCGGTCACGAAATTCGCGCGGCCTTCCTTTGCTTCGACACCGGACTGAATATCCGTTGCTTCAAGCATGATGGAACCGGCTTCCCTCGCCGCCGCAGTCAATGCCTCGATCGTAATCATCCTTTGCCTCCCGCTTAGAGCGTGTCTGAAAAAAGGCTCTGGAGGCTGCTGCCAGACCGGCAAACGCAAACGCCAGCAGAAATGCAGCAAACCAGGCGGCGGAACGCCATGCCTCTCCCGGATCCGAAACAGATCCTGCGCCCGGCAGTCCAATTGCCCTCATCTGCGCGTACTGCGCTGCCAGAAATCCCATAATGAAAATTTCCGTCAGTCCAGCTGCAGCCATCAGCCTTCTAATTCTTCCTTCTCTTTCCTGTCTCATACACATATCCTCCTTCCGTTCGGGTCCTACATCCGCAGCAATCCTGCGTTTTGCTTCTTTCCTTTTGTACTTTTATTGAACCATACAGAAGTAAAATACGTGCGATCTCAATGTAAAATTTCTGTAATTCTGCTGTGCCAATGGGCTGTTACTGTCCTGCTACGGTCACATCCTCCATGCAGATTGCCTTCGGGCCGTCAAAGGTCATTGTCTTCTGTCTCTCTTTCGACAGAATCATCTGCTTCTGCGCTTCCGTGATCTGTCCGTTGACGGAACCTCCGGTCACCAGGTTAACCGTTTTCCCATCGTACAGATATCCAAGACGGATTTCACCGGCAAAGCTTCCGGTAAAGGAATCCATCTGAAAGTCCGAGAAGCTGACCACATAAAGATACGGCTTCTGCCTCATTTCTTCCAGAGAAACAGTTCCCGGCTGCACCATAAGCCTAGTATAGCTGCCGGTCGGCTCTGTGCTGAGATAACTGCAGCAGCGCGCGCCTCCGTAGATGGTCTTCAGCACACCATTTTCAAGCAGCGGCCGGTCCTTCATCCGGATTCCTTCACTACTGTAGGGCTCTGATACCGCTAACGTTATGTTGAGGCGGTCTCCGGTTACCGGCGCATCGCTTCCCATCATCTGTACATCGTCCCCTGCGCGCCAGGAGGAATATCCCGGATAAATCATCTCCGCGCAGCTGCGCTCCGCAAAGTAACGGAGTACAATTTCCGCATTGCTGTCCGATAAAATCAGGCGGTACGCACCTGCCTTCGGAGCCGCTGACGCTCTCGCCCGGTCCCTGGTCTGCTGCAGAATCTCTGCTGCTTTGTCCGCAAGCGCCGCTTTGTCCAGCTGCTCATAGCTGAAATCCTGCCAAGTCTCTACATCCTGCGGCTCTCTGCACTGAGCGACAAACTCGCCGTCCACCTGGTAAGCGCGCCAGGAAACATCTGTCCCTTCCGAATTTACAATCCGGGTCTGCGTCATTCTGGCAAATACTTCCAGCGAATTGATAAATGCATCCTCCTGCGGATCAACGGAAAATACTGCTTCTGCCGCCGCCATTGCCTGCTCTTTGAGTCTTCCGGAAAGCTCCGGATGCCGGTCCTCCACGCCGTCACTTGTTTCCTTTCCCGGCAGCGGATACCACAGATTTTTCACGCAGGCCGCGCTTTCATACGCCGTGCGGATCCGCTCACAAATCTCATCCTGCAGCATCCCGTCGCTGATCACAACAGACGCAAACCCGCGGTACTTCGTTTCCTTTTCTTCAAACGTGCGGTACACCGTCACGCCCCAGGTCTGTACTCTGGTCTGTCTGCGGATATCTAATGTCCGCCGGATAAAATACAGCTCCAGTCCTTCTCTGGTCTCTTCTTTAATCATATACTCCGCAATCCCGCATTCCTGCAGAGCCTTTTTTATTTTTGTCAGCATCGCTATTTCCTTTCCGCATTGCCGAAAGCCGGCTTTTTATGTCCGGCACTCCGCTGCCGCCCTTAGCCCAGGCGGATCTTCGCCTTAATATACGGGCCGCCGTCCGATACCTTCACCCACTCCTTGTGGCCTTTGCCGCACATGCCGCATCCGCACAGCTCTGCCCGGTCGGAAATCATAGAAATGGACTTCAGCAGATCCGGAACATAACCGGTCAGAACAACCGGCGAGAAGATACGGCCGGTAAACGCCCCATCCTTGATTTCACGGGCAATGTTTACCATGCACTGAATGCCCCAGTTCTTCGGATCCTCCATGCCGCTTGTCGCGTTTTCCAGCTGGAAGCCATAAGAAATTGACTTTACCATATCCTCATACCGGTCGGTTCCCGGCTCAAAAAAGGTATTGGTCATACGGGTATATACCTTATGATCAAATGCCTCTCTTCTCCCGTTTCCGGTCGGTTCGGTGCCAAGCCGCTGCGCGGAACGGCTGTCGCTGATGCCCCGCTGCAGAATTCCGTGGTCGATAACAACCGTATCATGCGCAAGAACACCCTCATCATCAAAGAAATACGAAGCTGTCTCCTTTGCCGCGGACGCGCCGTCGTGCATCGTCACAAGCGGAGATGCCACCTGCTTTCCGATATACTGCTTTGCAAGCGCGCGGTCCTTGACAAACATATCCATCTCAACACCGTGTCCGAACGCCTCATGCGCAATCATACCGGTCACCTCCGGCGTACAGATACACTCATACTCACCCGGCTTCATCGGCTGGCTGTCAAGCAGCTCTAACGTCGTGCGCGCGACGTCCTCTACGCCATGCTCCATCCGGTCAAGCAGCTCCGCGCCTCCGAGCATGGAAAACGCGCGCGCGCAGCTCTCTACCTTTTCTCCGTGCGCGGCAACAGCTGAAATATAGCCATTGGTCCACATCACATCCTGGAGCATATCTCTATGTTCTGACAGAAACAGCTTGCTGTACTGCTGCCAGCTGAACATGACACGGCAGTCCAGAATTCTGGAATCCACAGCACGTCCTTCCTCGGAAATCCGTGTCAGCGCGTCAAGGATCTTCGCGTCCCCGATTGCGGACGGATGACGCTCATACGATGTGCTTTCATGGAAAACACACGGTTCATCGGCCGGAATCCCCGCGTGATCGCCCTGAATTCCATCCGGAAGCTTTTTTTCAAGCGGAACCAGTGTCTCACGCAGCGTTTTCTGCGCAAGCGAAAACTCTTCCTCGCAGAAGCGGTTCAGCGCATACTCACTAACCGATGTGCCGTCATACACACGAATCACCGCGCCGCGTCCGGTCAGCATACTGTCCTCTCTGACCAGCGTTCCTGATTTTGATACCATACACACGCATGATCTCGAATCCTCAGCGAGAATCGATACATACGGATACTCCTGAAGAAGCCGATGCAGCAGATCCTGAAGCATTGGCTTCTTCTCCTGCAGATACCTGCTGGTTTCTACCTTCATCTTATTTTCCTCACTTTTCTTCTGATGACTCGCTAACTTCCTTTGCGGCACTGCTGTCAGCTTCACTGTCCGCCTCATGGTCAGCCGCGCTGTCCTCTGCACTGCCTGTTTCGCTGCCTGTCGTCTCTGCGTCTTCTGTTCCATCCTCCAACGCGCTCTCTGATTCCAATTCCTCCGGATTGTACTGGTTCACGCCAAGCACAACTCCGCTTGTGCCGGAGCCGCTGTCCAGCTTGCCGACCTGCAGCGTCGTCATATGGGTTGGATCAATCTCATGGTACCAGAACGTTGTCTCACACTGGAACGTCGTGCTTCCGCTCGTCTGCTCAGTATTGGTCACATCATCCGCCTTGCCGAACGTCTCTTCGAACAGGGCAACCACTTCATCGTAAAACGCATCCAGCTCTTCCGCTGTATAAACATTCTCGAAATAAATGCTGACTACACTCAGGCCGTCATTATCAAATACCGGCATAAAGCCAAGAGAAATCCGGTCCAGAAGAAGAATGGAATAATTCACATCCGCATACGAACGGTCCTCACCGACCGGCTGCGTCTGAGAAATGTTGATTCCAAGCTTCTGCTGAACATCCTCCACACTGCTTCCCCATGCCAGATCACCGAACTGGAACGCGCCGTCCTCCCGCTGCAGGCTGCTGACATCAAACTCTTCCAGCGTATCCTTTGCCGCCGTCGTCTTCGGAATCCGGCTTGCCTGGCTGTAGTAGCTGTTTCCATAGCTGTAGCAGCCGGCTGTCAGCGTCATAACCGCCGCCATACCTCCCAGAATTAATGTCCGTGTCCATCTCTTTTTCATGCTGTCCTCTCATTCTGCGCCGGACGGCGCAACGTTTCTCTTTTTTATTCAGTGGTCAATCCGGATGATTGCCTGGCAGTCATCCCCCCACAGCAGGTGCGTCAGCTCAATCAGCCGATGCAGCGCATCCTCATCGCTCAGTCCGCAGTCCGGAAGCACCACGTCAAACGTGACACACTCCTTTCCATCCTCTTCAAGCACATGGAGATCGTGCACTGTCATATTCGGATGAATCACCTTCACACCCTGCGTAAGCTTCTTTTTCATTTCCAGAAGCCGCTTATCATTAACCGGAACCGGATCCATATGGATCACAGCCCGACAGCCGATCTTTTGCTCCAGTTCCCGCTCAATCCCATCAATCACATCGTGCAGATGATAAATATTTTCCTCGCCGGAAACCTCTCCGTGCAGGGAAATCAGCCTGCAGCCAGGACCATAATCGTGTACAATCAGATCATGCACATCAAGAATCTCCGGATGCGCGCGCACGATATCCTCAATCTGCCGCACCAGTCCCGGATCAGGCGCTTCCCCAAGCAGCGGATTGAGCGTATCCCTCGCCGCACAGTAACCGGCATACAAAATAAAGCAGCCGACCGCCAGACCGCAGATTCCATCCAGGTTCACGCCGAAGCAGGACGCAATCACCGCGCAGACCAGGACAACCGACGTCGCCGCTACATCACTGATGCTGTCTGCTGCCGCCGCCTGCATCGCCGCGGACTGCAGCTTTTTTCCGTAGCGGTGATTGTACTCCGCCATACACAACTTCACACCAATCGACGCAAGCAGAATCCCGATCGACAATGCGCTTGCGGAAACCGCCTCCGGGTGAAGAATCTGCCCGACCGCGTCGCGTACAACCTCAACACCCATCAGTAAAATAATCAGGGCAACCATCAGTCCGGAGACATACTCCATGCGCCTGTGTCCGAACGGGTGCTCCTTATCCGCGCGCTTGCCCGCAATCCGGAAGCCGATCAGCGTAATCAGCGAAGATCCCGCATCCGACAGGTTATTGAACGCGTCCGCCGTAATCGCGATCGACGCGCTCAGCACGCCCGCCGCGTACTTCCCGGCAAACAGCAGCAGGTTCAGGACTATCCCGACCACACTGCAGAGCATACCGTAGCTGCGCCGGACACGCTCATCCTCGGTATTCTGATAATCTTTTATCAGCAGCCGTGCCAACACTCGAATCATACTGCCTTCCCCCTGCTTTTTCAGCAAAGATTCTGAAGCGATAAATGCCTATTTTTATGCCTTTGCTTCAGAAATTCATATAGCAGAAAGCTCCGCCGGCAGATCCGCTCTGCCGCCGAAGCTTTCCGTTGCATCCTCCGTCTGCAGACCGGCTATTCCCGGTTTACTCTGCAGCAGATTCTGTTTCTTCTGTCGTCTCTTCCTCTGATACTGTTTCAGACTCGGTATCCGCTGCATCGGTTCCTGTCTCTTCTTCCGTTTCAGCAAGCGTTGCCAGTCCGCCAAGATACTCGCAGACGCAGTTCGGAATCGTACTGTTGAAGATATATCCCTGTCCGTAGAAATCCAGGAACTGCGCATACGTATCATCGTCCGCGCCAGTCATTTCCTTCGCCATCTCCGTTGTAATCTCAAGTCCCGCGTCCTCCATGACTGCCTGAAGAATCAGAGTCTGCTCCGCATATGCCCTGCACTGCTCGCGCAGACCATCGGTCGTTGATCCGGCTGCGGAGAGATAATCCTCAACCGTCATGCCGTAGTAACCGCACATCGTCTGCAAATAATTGTACTGCGCGCCGTAGATTGCGTCGGTTGCCTCATCCGGAACCTCGGATACCTCTGCGTTGTTTACCAGCCAGTTCAGAACCGCGTTGTCCAGATTGCTCTGATACAGCTTGTCATATACACTCTGACGGTACTCATCAGCGGTATCGAACTCAAGATTTTCCTTTACAAACTCATCGTTCAGCTCCGGAGCTACGCTGCTGACAATGTAGTTAATCGTGGTCTTGAATACAGCATCCTTGCCGGACAGATCGGTGTTTGCCTTATACGGATCCGGGAAGGTTACCTCTACGTCAAACGTCTCGCCCGGCATATGACCAACCAGCTGATCCAGAAAATCATCAATGTAGTTGGTTACGCCGATCGTAACCTCGGTACCGCTGCCATTAGTGTTTCCGCCTTTAAACTCAACGCCGTCAACGGAACCGACATAATCAATATTTACGGTATCGCCGTCCTCAACCGCGCGGTCCGTTACCTGGTTTTCGGTCATATAGCTGCTCAGATCATTCTCAATGCTGCTCTGAATCGCGTCATCCGACGGGATTACCTCGTTCTCCGGCACCTCGAAGCCGTCCTTATAATCTGGAAGCGTCACATAATCAAGTGCTTTGATTCCGGTAAAGTATCCGTTATCATCATATGCGCTGCTGTAATCAAATGCCTCTTCGGTCTCTGCCTCGGACTCGACGGTTCCTTCCTCGGTTTCTGCCACAGTCTCTGCTTCTGTTGTTTCCTCTGCCCATGCAGCAGCCGGCATCGTGCTGAATGCCAATCCTAATGTCATTGCCGCCGCAAGTAATCTCTTGTTTCTCATATATAAAATCCTGTCCCTTTCCTTTCCGTCCGCTCTATGAGCCCCGCAGCAACCAATCGGCCGGCGGAGGCGGAAATACTGACTGTTATTGTATCACAGTTTTTCCGTTTTGAAAAGGAAATCCGGTCAGTTCATGCTTTT
>CAJMMH010000128.1 GCA_905214365.1 uncultured bacterium | reverse complement strand
CGTACGCACCGCGTACGCTTCAAAAATTCAGACACCTCCGACAAAAAATCCTCTCACAAAGCCAGGCACAACGAGATTCCGAGAGCACATATAAACGAAAAGGAGTTGATACCGATGAATGACCTGAAACGGCTGCTTGGCTACATGGGTCCGTACAAGCGGGACATGATACTCGGCGCGCTGTTTGTGCTGATTGAGACCGGGTTTGAGCTGCTTATCCCGATTATGATTTCCAATCTGATCGATGTTGGCGTGGCAAACCATGACATCCATTATATTTATGTGAAGGGAGTACAGATGGCGCTTCTTGCGCTTGCGGCGCTGATTACCGGTCTTTCGTATGCCCATTTTTCAGCGAAGGCGGCGTATGGATGGGGCGCGGAGATCCGGAAGGTGGAATTTGCCAAGATACAGCAGTATTCGTTTTCTAATCTGGATCATTTTGTAGCCTCATCGCTGATTACAAGAATGACGACTGATGTAACGGTGCTTCAGAATACGATTAATTCCGGGTTCCGGCCGATTACGAGAGGCCCGTCGCTTCTGATTCTGGGCGTGGGATTATCCTTCTGGATGAATCCGCGTCTGGCGTTTGTTTTTCTGGTATGCGCGCCGATTCTGGCGATTGTGCTGTTTCTGATTGTCCGGAAGGTGGCGCCGATGTATACGCGTCTGCAGACGATTATGGACCGGCTGAATCAGGTGGTTCAGGAGGGACTGACGGCAATCCGTGCAGTCAAGGCTTTTGTCCGCGGCGAGTATGAGGAAGAGAAGTTTGAACAGGTCAACCGGGATATGACGCAGTCGAGCGAGACGACGTTCCATTACGCCGTGCTGAATCTGCCTGCGTTCCAGGGGGTTATGTATACGGCAATTGTGCTGATTCTGTGGTTCGGCGGAAACATGATTTTAAAGTCAGAGCTGGCAGTCGGAAGCCTGACCGGTTTCCTGAGTTATGTCATGCAGGTGATGAACTCCCTGATGATGATTGCCAATGTCTTTTTGCTTCTGACCCGTTCGTTAGCGAGCGCGCACCGGATTGCGGAGGTGCTGGATGAAAATGTAGTCCTCACGTCGCCGGAACACGGAGAAACGGAAGTAAAGGACGGAAGCATTGCGTTTCACCATGTTTCGTTTAAGTACCGGGAGGACGCGAGAGAGTACGCGCTTTCCGATGTCAGCCTGAACATTAAGTCCGGTCAGACGGTCGGTATTATCGGAGGAACCGGCGCATCGAAGACAACGTTAGTGCAGCTGATTCCGCGTCTGTACGACGCAACGGAAGGAAGTGTTCTGGTCGGCGGGAAAAATGTAAAGGAATATGATCTGCACGCGCTGCGGGACGCGGTGAATATTACGCTTCAGAAAAATGTCCTGTTTTCCGGAACAGTGCGGGACAACCTGAAATGGGGAAATCCGGACGCGGACGATGACGCGATCTGGGCTGCCTGCCGCGCCGCCTGCGCGGATGAGTTCCTGACCAGACTGCCGGGCGGATTGGACGCAATGGTAGAGCAGGGCGGAAATAACTTCTCCGGCGGACAGAAGCAGCGTCTCTGCATTGCGCGCGCGCTGCTCGGCAATGCGAAAATCCTGATTTTTGACGATTCGACAAGCGCAGTTGATACTGCAACGGAAAAGTCGATCCGGAAGGCGCTTGCGGCGATGACCGGAGTGACCAAGCTTATCATCGCGCAGCGGATTACATCGGTGATGCACACGGATCAGATTATTATTCTGGAGGACGGAAGGGTTCACAGCATCGGTACGCACAGCGAACTGCTGGCGCATGATCCAATTTATCAGGAAATTTACGCGTCGCAGATGAAGGGAGGGGATGATAGTGGCAGCGAGACAGTTCAGCGGTAAAAAACCGAAGGATATGAAGCATACAGTCCGGGTATTTCTTTCGTATCTCGGGCGTCATAAGCGGATGCTGGCGGTTGTCGCGGTATTGGTCAGCATCAGCGCGATTGCCAATCTGCTCGGAACCTATATGATCCGTCCGGTTGTCAATAACCTGGCAGACGGAAATATACGTACGCTGGCGGCAGGCGTCATTGCGGCGGCTGTGATTTTCGCGCTGGGTGCGCTGTCCGCATGGGGTTATTCCCAGACGATGGTACGTGTGGCGCAGAAGGTAATTTATGAAATCCGGCATGATCTGTTTTCCCATATGCAGAGCCTTCCGCTGAGGTTTTTTGATACCAGGAAAAACGGCGATGTGATGAGCCTGTTTACCAATGATATCGATACGATTTCCGATGCGCTCAACAACAGCTTTGCCATGGTGATCCAGACCTTTATCCAGATGGTCGGGACGCTGACGATTCTGTATATTCTGAACTGGAGGCTGTCGCTGATCGTAACGGTCTGCTATGTGATTATGTTCGGCTACATCAAGTTCAGCGGAGCAAGAAGCAAGGGCTTTTACGCCAAGCAGCAGACCAGTCTTGGAGATCTGGATGGTTTTATTGAGGAAATGATCAGCGGACAGAAGGTGGTTAAAGTATTTAACCATGAAGATGAAAGCTTCCGGGAATTCTGCAGCAAGAATGAAGAGCTGCGGAAGGCGGGAACCGGCGCGCAGAGCTATGCGGCGACGATGGTTCCGGTTGTTGTCAGCATTTCCTATATTAATTATGCAATTGTCGCGGTTCTCGGCGGCCTGATGGCGCTGAACGGCCAGGCGGATCTTGGAAGTCTGGCGAGCTACCTGGTATTTGTCCGTCAGGCAGCGCTTCCGATCAACCAGTTTACGCAGCAGAGCAACTTCCTGCTGGCGGCTCTGGCAGGTGCGGAGCGTGTCTTTGGCGTGCTGAATGAGAAGCCGGAAATTGATGAAGGAACGGTTGACCTGGTACGGGTCAGGGAAGAAAACGGAACACTGACAGAATGCAAAGAAAAAACCGGCAAGTGGGCGTGGAAGAAGCCGGATCGGACGTTGGTGCCGCTTCGCGGGGATGTCCGGTTTGATCATGTGGACTTTGGTTATGACGACAGCCGGATGATTCTGAAGCAGATCAGTCTGTACGCGAAGCCCGGCCAGAAGATTGCTTTTGTCGGATCGACCGGCGCCGGAAAGACGACGATTACCAATCTGATCAACCGTTTTTATGACGTGCAGGGCGGATCGGTAATTTATGACGGAATTGATGTCCGTGACATCAAAAAGAACGCGCTGCGGCATTCATTGGGAATTGTTCTGCAGGATACGCATCTGTTTACCGGAACGGTCGCAGAGAATATCCGATTCGGAAAGCTGGACGCGACACAGGAGGAGATTGAAAAGGCGGCGAAGATAGCCAATGCCGATTCCTTTATTCGCCGTCTGCCGCAGGGATACGATACGATGGTTCGCGCGGACGGCGCGAATCTGTCGCAGGGCCAGCGACAGCTGCTTGCGATTGCGAGAGCGGCAGTGGCTGATCCGCCGGTGCTGATTCTGGATGAGGCAACCTCATCTGTTGATACCCGTACCGAGGCGTTGATTGAGAAGGGAATGGATCAGCTGATGGAGGGAAGAACGGTATTTGTCATCGCACATCGTCTGAGTACCGTACGCAATTCCAACGCCATCATGGTTCTGGAGCAGGGAAAGATTGTCGAGCGCGGCGATCACGAAGATCTGCTCGAACAGAAAGGAAAGTACTATCAGCTGTATCATGGCATGTTTGAGCTGAGCTGATATGCAGGAAAGAAAAGAATAGAAAAGAAACGGCGGCGCTGAAAATCAAAGCCGCCGTTTCCGATTTAAATTTCCTTTGCCAGCTGAGAAGGAATATTGTTTCACAGCCTCCGGAGTCTCGGAACAATTTCATTCGGAGCATGTTTGAAAAAATCCTGTTCATAGTAATAAAAAGGCTGCAGCAGCTTTCTATGGGGATTACTGACCGGATATCCCGGTAAAACGCCAGAAGTTTTCCTCCAGCAGCTGTTCCGCTTCACTCAGCGAAAGCTTGTGGAAACGGGCTATTTCCTTCATATTTTCCGTCAGGATTCCTGGAAGACCGGAGACCGGCGCCGGAGCGCCGAGCGCCCATTCCACGGCGCTCCATCCATCAGTTTCGACGAGAATCCGTTCCTTTGGGGCAAGCGCAAGTACCTGATGCACAGCCGGATTCTGTTTCAGATCCGGGCCGAGGGTGAAATAGCAGTCCTGATCCAGATACGCCTCCAAACCGTGAAGATCCGAGTACCAGTGTATCAGGTAGCGGTTGGGATAGCGCTGGATGATCTGTGCAATTTCTGTTTCCTGTCCTTTGGTGTGCAGAACAACCGGCTTATGGGCTGCGTGCGCCAGGGCAAGCTGCGCTTCAAATGCTTCCTGCTGGCGGGCAAGAGGAATTTCGCACCAGACATTGTCCATGCCGATTTCGCCGATGATAGACGCGCGGAAAAGAAAAGGCTCCATGTCCTGCACCGTATAATCGCCGGTCTGCCATGGATGAAGGCCGTATGCGGGAACCAGCCAGGAAGGTTTTTTCGCTTCCTGACGGCAGAGAATTTCAAGCTCCTGTGCTTCCGGCGGGTTCTGAGCGCAGATCATAGAAATGATCGGCGTGCTGCGGCGGATCTGCCGCTCCTGTGTCGTGCCAAGATGAGCGTGCGCGTCATAAATCATTGGACTTGGTTCCTTTCCTGATGGTCTGATAAATGAGCTGGCGGAGTTCGCCCTGCCCGTACAGCCATTCACGGCTGCGGTTCTTTTCCGTGATTTTCAGCTCCCGAACGATCTGTGAGGGCTTCTGACCGAGAATCAGAATCCGGTCGGACAGATAAATGGCTTCGTCGGTGTCGTGTGTGACCAGAAGAACCGTCCGGTTCAGGCGTTCGCGGATGGAAAGAAGCCAGTCCTGCATGTCGCCGCGGGAAATGACGTCGAGCGCGCCAAACGGCTCGTCCAGAAGCAGGATATCAGCTTCACAGAGAGCGGTCCGAAGAAACGCGGCGCGCTGGCGCATACCGCCGGACAGGCTGGACGGATATGCGGATTCAAATCCATCCAGGCCAAACGCGGCAAAATTTTTCAGTGCTTCCCTGCGCGCCTGCTTCTTCTGACCGTGGATTGTTCCGTACAGGCAGACGTTGTCAAGGATCGTTTTCCAGGGAAACAGCAGATCATTCTGCGGCATATAGGCAAAATGACCGGATATGCCGTGAATCGCTTCGCTGTCTACAGAAATAGAACCTTGCTGCATCGGAAGAAGACCGGCGAGCAGATTCAGAATCGTCGATTTTCCGCAGCCCGAAGGACCGAGGATGCTGACAAATTCACCCTGCTGCAAAGAAAAACTGATCTGGTTCAGAACTGGCATGTCCTGATAAGAATAGGATAAGTCGGAAACCTGAAGCTTCATAAAAATATGGTCCTTTCAGTTAATTGCGCCCGTCCCGCAGATTATAGGGCGAATTCTTTACGCGGTCCAATGATTATTCCGGCAAAAATTCGTTGGTGTAGCAGTCGGAAGCCGGAATAGCCGCGTCAATCACGCCATACTCAACCATGAAGTCGGTGTAATTATCCCATACCTGATCCTTCATTTCACCCCAGCGGTCGGCATCTTCCGCATATTTACCGGCCAGATACTTCTGGGATTCGGTCAGAAGATTCATGTCGTAATCCGGCGCGTATTTATGCAGGATCTCTGCGCATTCCTCCGGATTTTTAATCGCGTACTCATATCCCTCGCTAGTCGCCTTCAGGAAGCGTTTTACCAGATCCGGGTTTGCTTCTGCCAGCTCATTGTTGGTGATAATTACCGGCGTGTAATAATCCAGACGCTCATCCAGCTGTCTCAGCTCCATGTAGTTGATCGGGAAATCAGCCAGCTTGCACTTGATGTTGTCCCAGCCCTCAAAAAACCACATGATATCAACATTGCTTTCCAGCGCGGCAAATCCGGAGCCGTCGGAAATTACCATGTTCAACTTGGAAAAATCAGCGCCGGCCTGCTTCATAACCGCTTCCAGAACCGCCGATTCGCCTGGACCGCCCAACCCGCGTAGGTCTTTCCTTCAAAGTCTTTCGGAGAAGTGATATCCTTATCTGCGGCGGTTACGAAACCGGAGGTGTTATGCTGAATAATGGTTGCGATTGCTTTGATCGGAAGCGGATCCTTGGAAGCCAGTGCAATGGTAACATCTTCCTGATAGCTGATGCCGAAATCGCCCTTTCCAACAGCAATTAGCGTCGCGGTTGCGCCCTCGGTCGGCTCTACGATATTAACCTTCAGTCCCTCAGCCTCGTACATACCCTGATCAAGGGCAACATACATACCGGTATGATTGGTATTCGCAACATAGTCGAGAATGACAGTAACCTCGTCAAGCTCATCAGAATCTGCTTTGGCAGATTTTGTGCTGTCTGCTTCACCAGTCGTTTCAGCCGCGGTTGTGTCATCTGCTTCACCAGTCGTTTCAGCCGCGGTTGTGTCATCTGCTTCATCGGTCGTATCGGCAGCAGTCGTATCGGCAGCAGTTGTCTCAGCGGCGGCTTCTGTAGAAGCGGCAGCTGAAGATACGGTGTTATTGTTTTTTGCCTGCTGTCCGCAGCCGGTCAGTACCAGCGCAGCGGCAGCACAAAGCCACATTTGCTTTCTCATAGTAAATTTCCTCCATTTTGTTTCAATCCACGTGCCCATTGGCATTGAATGCCGCAGTCTGTGGCGGGTAATTGCCGGAACGTATTACCGGCGTTTGCAAAGCGATGGGAAGAACAGAAGCCGGAAGAGTCCGATCAGTCCGTTCATAGCCAGGCTCAGAAAAATAATTACAAGCACACAGGCAAATACTTTATCAAGCATGTAATTGTTTTTCAGGCGCAGCAGGTAGTAGCCGAGTCCTGCCTGCGAGCCGATCCATTCGCCGACAATTGCGCCGCTGATGCTGTAGGTAGCGGCAACCTTTAGACCGGAGAGCAGAGACGGAACTGCAGCAGGAAGCTTGACCAGCCAGTAGATCTGGAAGCCTTTCGCGCCGCAGGAACGTACCAGATTTTCATATCCCTTGTCCAGTCCGGCCATTCCGTCGGTGAAGCTGACTGCAATCGGGAAAAAGCACATCAATACGACGGTAAGGATCTTCGGAGCCATGCCGAATCCCATGTAAATAATCAGGATGGGAGCGAGTACAAGCATCGGAACGGTCTGCGTCACAATCAGAAGCGGGTAGATACACCGCTTCACAAGTGGAAAGCGATCCATTAGGATGCCTGCAAGAAGCGCGACCGCCAGTGAAATTGCCATGCCGCCGAGCGCTTCCGCAACGGTAATCAATCCGTGGCGGAGCAGATTCGGCCATTCTGTCACCACGGCAGAAAGAACCGAGGTGGGAGCGGGAAGTACATACAGCGGAATCTGATTGATCCGTACAATTGCCTCCCAGAATACCAGAAGGGCCAGTACAACAAGAACCGGCGCTGCTTTATCCTTATGTTTTTTCAAGAAGAATCTCCTTTCCGACGGGAAACACCGCCTGAGACAGACCGGTTACATTCCATGGAAGACTGCTTTAGGCAATGCGGGAGAATTGATCAATTCGCAAAAGAAAACCGCACTGCAGAAATACAGCGCGGCAAAAAGAACCGTATGAATTCCTACGTTGGCATTATCCAAATCAGGTCAGCGGTCGAGGGGCAAACCCTCCTCTCAGCCCGTTTGCGAGCTCCCGGTCAGTTTTACGAGAAATAATTGTAGCATTGAACGGGGAAAAAGTAAAGAAAAAAATGGATAATGTTGGCGTGCTTGACGAACTTATGATAAATGAACTTATCATAAAATAATTTAACAAATCAAGGAAGTCCCCTGCTTCAATTGCGAAGAGCAATAAGC
>CAJMMH010000127.1 GCA_905214365.1 uncultured bacterium | reverse complement strand
AAGATGAAATAATGCAATTCTTAAACAAAGAGCCATGCTTTTCTCGAACTATTTGCAAAAGTTATTTTGGATAAGCGGCGATTCAATTACCATTAGCGGCAGGCTTATTGCTGTTTGTGTGAGGCAGTGAGGCACAGGTGGCCAGATCGAAAGCAGACCATTGGCATAAAGCGGTAGGAAGGGGAATGCAGGGCAGAAAGAAAGCAGGGCAGATGATAGAAGGAAGCAGGGCTGAAAAAGAGGGAATAAGCGCAGGCAGAGAAGATGCGGAAAAGAAAGAGATGTTTTATACGTCCGGGCAGTTTGCGCGGATGGCCAACGTATCGGTGCGCACAATCCGTTTTTATGATCAGCAGAACATTCTGAGACCGTCGGCGATGAGCCAGGGCGGAGCACGGCTGTATACGGATTCGGATTTTGCGCGGCTGCAGCAGATTCTGCTGTTAAAGTACCTGGGATTTTCTCTGGATGATATTCGGGAGATGACGATTGGGGACGCAGACTATCATTTTATGCTCAATTCGCTGCGGCAGCAGAAAAAGCTGGTGGAGGACCGGATTGAACAGATGCGCCTGGTGGAGGATGCGATTGAAAGTACGGCGGCCGCGCTGGAGGCGGAGCATCAGCCGGACTGGAGCCGCATGTTGGAGCTGATTCATCTGACCGGCATGGAGAAGAGTCTGAAGGATCAGTACCGGAACGCAACCAATGTTTCCGCGCGGATCCGGCTGCACCGGGAATATTCTCAGAATCTGCAGGGGTGGTTTCCATGGATTTTTGAGCAGTGCTGCCTGGAGGATGGGATGCAGGTGCTGGAGCTTGGCTGCGGAAACGGCGCGCTGTGGACGGAAAATGCGGATCAGCTGCCCAAGGAGATTGAAGTTGTTCTTTCGGATGTTTCAGGGGGAATGCTCCGTGACGCAAGAAGAAACATCGGGAGCGACGGGCGTTTTTCGTTCCGTACCTTTGACTGCGCGCAGATTCCGTATCCGGACGCTTCGTTTGACCGGGTGATTGCAAACCATGTTTTGTTTTACTGCGCGGATATTCCGGCAGTGTGCCGGGAGGTGCACCGGGTGCTGAAGCCGGGCGGCCTGTTTCTGTGTAGTACGTACGGCAGCAGGCACATGAAGGAAATCAGCGAGCTGGTACAGGCGTTTGACAGCCGGATTGTGCTGTCGGCCAGCCGTCTGTATGAGCAGTTCGGACTGGAAAATGGGGCAAGGATTCTTCAGGAGGTATTTCCGGAAACGGAGTGCCTGCGGTATGAGGACGCGATTGAACTGAATGCGGCGGAGCCGTTGATTGAGTATATTCTGTCGTGCCACGGAAATCAGAACCAGTTCCTTCTGGACCGCTATAAGGAGTTCCGCCAATTCGCGGAGCAGAAAACAAAGCATGGCTTCCATATCACAAAGGATGCAGGTATGTTCCGGTGTAAGCGATGATGCCGGTTTGCGTCTGCGGCGGATTCTGGTGCAGAAGGACCAGAATGCAAGAAAAACAGAAAAAAGTGTGAAAAAATAAAAAAAATGCTTGCAGGTGACGTTACGTCACCCTATATGATAAGGATGACGGAATAAAAAACGGGGGATATTCGGTCTGGAAAGCCTGTTTCCGCAGAAAATTTTTCTGCGGGAACAGGGATAGAAAAAATGTTTGACCAGCTGTGTCAGAAAATAGCAGAGCGGGCGCGGACAGACGGGTAGAACCTCAGACAGAAAAAAGGATAAAAATCAAACATAAAATTCTGCCTGAAGCGGTCAGAGAAATTCATGGGGAAAAGAGATTCAGCCTCTGACGCAGACATGGATGGAAATTTGATCGGCAGGGCGGAGAAATCAGGAGGAAGCTATGAGCACAAAGACGATTATTGTAACTGGAGGAGCCGGATTTATTGGCAGCAATTTTATTTTCCACATGCTGAAGAAGTATCCGGATTATCGGATCGTATGCCTGGACTGCCTGACCTACGCAGGAAATCTGTCCACGCTGGCTCCGGTTATGGACAACCCGAATTTCCGCTTTGTAAAGGAAAGCATTACGGATCGTGAGGCAGTATATCGCCTGTTTGAGGAAGAGCATCCGGATATGGTTGTCAACTTTGCGGCAGAGAGCCATGTTGACCGTTCCATCGAAAATCCGGAGGTATTCCTGGATACCAATATCAAGGGAACCGCGGTCCTGATGGATGCGTGCCGTAAGTATGGAATTGAGCGTTATCATCAGGTATCGACCGACGAGGTTTACGGAGATCTGCCGTTAGACCGCCCGGATCTGTTCTTTACCGAGGAGACTCCGATCCACACCAGCTCTCCGTACAGCTCTTCCAAGGCCGGCGCAGACCTTCTGGTTATGGCTTACCATCGTACCTATGGACTGCCGGTTACGATCAGCCGCTGCTCCAATAACTATGGCCCGTATCACTTCCCGGAGAAGCTGATCCCGCTGATGATTGCCAATGCGCTTAATGATAAGCCGCTTCCGGTTTACGGCAAGGGCGAGAATGTGCGTGACTGGCTGTATGTTGAGGATCATTGCCGCGCGATCGACCTGATCATTCACAATGGCCGTGTCGGTGAGGTTTATAATGTCGGCGGACACAATGAGATGAAGAATATCGATATCGTAAAGATGATCTGCAAGGAGCTTGGAAAGCCGGAAAGCCTGATCACCTATGTTGCGGATCGTAAGGGTCATGATATGCGTTACGCAATTGATCCGACCAAGATCCACAACGAGCTGGGCTGGCTGCCGGAGACAAAGTTCGCGGACGGCATCAAGAAGACCATTCAGTGGTATCTGGACAATAAGGAGTGGTGGGAGACTATCATTTCCGGTGAGTATCAGAACTACTATGAAAAAATGTACGGAAACCGTAAGTAATAAATAAATTCCGGGAACGCGGATTAGCAAGAGAAAGGAATGATAAAACGATGAAGGGAATTATTTTAGCAGGCGGCAGCGGAACCAGACTGTATCCGCTGACCAAGGTAACGTCGAAGCAGTTGCTTCCGATTTATGACAAGCCGATGATTTACTATCCGATTTCTGTTCTGATGCAGGCGGGAATCCGTGATATTCTGATCATTTCCACACCGAGCGACACGCCGCGGTTCCAGTCTCTGCTTGGAGACGGCCATCAGTTCGGCATTGAGCTGTCCTATGCGGTTCAGCCGAGCCCGGACGGACTGGCACAGGCATTTATTATCGGCGCGGATTTTATCGGCAATGACAATGTCGCGATGGTTCTCGGCGACAACATTTTCCATGGCCATGGCTTAAAGAAGCGTTTGCAGGCAGCGGCAGCAAGACAGACCGGGGCAACGGTATTTGGCTACTATGTCGATGATCCGGAGCGTTTCGGTATTGTTGAGTTTGATAAGGAAGGAAAGGCAATTTCCATCGAGGAGAAGCCGGCGAAGCCGAAGAGCAATTACTGTGTGACTGGTCTGTATTTCTACGACAACCGTGTCGTTGAGTATGCGAAGAATCTGAAGCCGTCCGCAAGAGGCGAGCTGGAGATTACCGATCTGAACCGGATCTATCTGGAGAACGGCGAGCTGAATGTTGAGCTGCTTGGACAGGGCTTTACCTGGCTGGATACCGGAACACATGAGTCCTTGGTTGACGCGACAAACTTTGTAAAGACCGTTGAGACGCATCAGCACCGCAAGATCGCGTGCCTGGAGGAAATTGCGTATCTGAATGGCTGGATCAGCAAGGAGCAGCTGATGGAGGTTTATGAGATCTATAAGAAGAATCAGTATGGCGCGTATCTGAAGGACGTTATGGATGGAAAGTATATCGACCGCTGATAAAGGAGTGCTGGTATGAGAATTTTAGTAACGGGCGTAAAAGGACAGCTGGGTCACGACGTTGTCAATGAGTGCGCAAAGCGCGGCATTGAGACGGTTGGCGTTGATATTGAAGAGATGGATATCACAGATGCGGAGTCTGTCCGCCGTGTGATTACGGAGTCCAATGTGGATGCGGTAATTCACTGTGCCGCATGGACAGCAGTGGACGCGGCGGAGGACAATGAGGAAGCCTGCCGCCGCGTAAACGCGCAGGGAACCGAAAACATCGCAAAGGTCTGCAGAGATCTGGACCTGAAGCTGATGTATATTAGCACCGATTACGTGTTTGACGGACAGGGCGAACGCCCGTGGGAGCCGGATGATGAGCGCCATCCGCTCAACGTATATGGCCAGACCAAGTACGAGGGTGAGCTGGCGGTTGAGAAGTATGTGAAGAAGTTCTTTATCGTCCGCATTGCCTGGGTATTTGGTATCAATGGAAAGAACTTTATCAAGACGATGCTCCGTGTCGGCAAAGAGCGCGGCGCAGTCAGCGTTGTTATGGATCAGGTAGGATCTCCGACCTATACCTATGATCTGGCGCGTCTGTTAGTTGATATGATCCAGACCGACCGTTACGGCCGCTATCACGCAACCAATGAGGGGCTGTGCAGCTGGTATGAGTTTGCATGCGAGATTTTCCGCCAGGCAGGTCTTGATGTGAAGGTAACGCCTCTGACAACGGCAGAGTACGGCGCGGCAAAGGCAGTCCGCCCGTTCAACAGCCGTATGGACAAGAGCAAGCTGAAGGCAAATGGTTTTGAGCCGCTGCCGACCTGGCAGGACGCGCTTGACCGTTATCTGAAGGAGCTTCAGAATGCCTGAGTCCGGAGGCCGGAATCAGCAGAGCGTATGGAGGAAATCAAGCCGGACGCGGCTGGTTCTGGCTTTGCTGATTCTGGTCTGGATGGGCGTGATCTTCTACTTTTCCGCACAGAACGGAGCGCAGTCATCGCAGACAAGCGGACGGGTGGTAAAGGAAGTTATCCGGGTCATGTATCCGGATTTTTCGTCCATGCCGAAACAGAAGCAGACGTCGCTGCAGCATATGATTACACTGATTGTCCGCAAGGGGGCGCATTTTACCGAGTATCTGATTCTTGGCGCCCTGATTGCGGCGTTTGTGCATACTTTTACAGAAAAACGTTTTCGCATGGTATGGATGGCATGGCTTGCCGGGACGATTTACGCGGCAGGAGATGAGCTCCACCAGATGTTTTCCAACGGGAGAACGCCGAAGCTATTGGATGTCTGCATCGACTCTTCTGGTGTGCTGTGCGGGGCGGCGCTGTGTCTGGCAGCTGCTGTGCTGGCAGTGTGGATCCGGAGACGGCGGCAGAAATAGAAAACAGAAACGCAGAAGAGCAGGAGGATTGATGATGAAAGCATGGGAGGAGAATATCCGCAGAGTTGTGCCGTATGTTCCGGGGGAGCAGCCGCAGGAGCAGAATGTCATTAAGCTGAATACCAATGAGAATCCGTATCCGCCGGCGCCGGGTGTCAGAAAGGCAGCAGAGGCGTTGGATACCGACCGGATGCGTCTGTATCCGGATCCTACCAACGGCGCGTTGGTGGATGCGCTTGCAAAGCGGTATGGGCTAGAGCCGGAGCAGGTATTTGTCGGCGTTGGTTCCGATGATGTGCTGTCGATGTGTTTCCTGACATTTTTTAACGGGAAAAAACCGGTGCTGTTTCCGGATATTACGTATTCCTTTTATGATGTATGGGCAGATCTGTACCGGATTCCGTATCTGTACCGCGCATTGACACCGGATTTCAAAATCCGCAGAGAAGACTACTTCATTCCGAACGGCGGCATCATTTTCCCAAATCCGAACGCGCCGACCGGTGTATATGAGCCGCTGGAGCTGGTGGAGGATATTCTAAAGCACAATCCGGATTCCATCGTTATTGTAGACGAGGCGTATATTGATTTCGCGGATGGTCCGTCTGCAGTGGAGCTGCTTCCGAAGTATGAGAACCTTCTGGTTGTCCAGACATTCTCCAAGTCACGGTCCATGGCAGGTATGCGTATCGGCTACGCAATGGGATCGAAGGAGTTGATTCGTGAGCTGAACGATGTCAAGTATTCCTTTAATTCCTATACCATGAGCCAGGCGGCGCTGTCGCTCGGTACAGAAGCAGTCCGGGACGAGGCATATTTTACGGAGTGTGTGGAGAAAATCCGCACGACAAGAGAGCGTGCAAAAAAGGAATTGGCAGCGATTGGCTTTACCTTCCCGGATTCCCAGTCAAACTTCATCTTTGCGTCTCATGCAAAGAAACCGGCGGCGGAGATTTTCGGCGAACTGAAAAAACGCGGCATTTATGTCCGTTACTTTGCAAAGGCAAAAATTGATAATTATCTGCGCATTACCGTAGGAACGGATGAGCAGATGGATCGGCTGATTGCTGCGCTGAAGGAAATTCTGGAGCAGGTTTGAAAAAGGCTTGCTTACAGGAAGCTGCACAGAGCGTGGAGCGGGGCAGGATGTACCGCTTCTTTATAGATAAGGCCAATAAGAGGGCGTGCAAAATGAAAATTTATTTCCGCACGCCCTCTTAAAATTTTATTCTATAGTTTTGATTAACCGAAGTATCTCTTCAGCAGACCCTCAAATGCCTTGCCGTGTCTTGCCTCGTCTCTGGCCATCTCATGAACAGTGTCATGGATTGCGTCCAGATTTGCAGCCTTTGCGCGCTTCGCAAGATCAGCTTTGCCAGCGGTAGCGCCGTTTTCAGCTTCAACACGAAGCTCAAGATTCTTTTTGGTGGAGTTGGTAACAACCTCGCCGAGAAGCTCAGCGAACTTAGCAGCATGCTCTGCTTCCTCGTGAGCGGCCTTCTCATAGTACAGGCCGATTTCCGGATAACCCTCTCTGTACGCAACACGCGCCATTGCCAGATACATACCAACTTCGGAGCACTCGCCCTGGAAGTTAGCTCTTAAATCAGCCAGAATATCCTCGCTGACACCGTTTGCAACGCCGACAACGTGCTCGGCAGCCCATACCTTTTCTTCGCTCATAGCTGTGAACTTGGAAGCTGGAGCATGACATACCGGACATTCTGCCGGAGCCTGATCACCTTCATAAACATAACCGCAAACCTGACATACGAACTTCATAATAAAATCTCCTTTAAATTTTATTTTAGGAATGATTCCTAACTTGATTTCATTATACATGAAAACTCAAATTTGTCAACTACTTTTTTGATAAGTAAAAAATTTTTTTAACAAATCAAGGAAGTCCCCTGCTTCAATTGCGAATATCCGCTTGACTAAGCAAGAAGATTGCTGCCGCGATATCCGAGGGAACCTCCGGAAACGAAAATCCTGCAGATACCGCGGCAGCAGCGTTGGTTTCTTAGACATTCTCCTGCGTTTTCTGTGACAGGCATTTGCTGCAGGTTCCGTAAAACATCAGCATATGGGAGCGGACGTGGCCGCCGATATGGGCCTGAGCCAGCTGATTGAGGGAGTCCATGGATGTCATTGGAATGTCCTCAACGCAGCCGCAGACATCGCAGTGAAAGTGATAGTGCGGGGATGGGTTGGGATCAAACCGGTCGCTTCCATCACCGGAAAGCTTCTGAATCTGTCCGTTCTCAGAAAGAAGGGACAGGTTGCGGTATACGGTTCCGAGGCTGATATTCGGCATGGACGGACGCAGCGCGTTGTAAATGGTTTCTGCAGTAGGATGGTCGGTCCGCGTTTGCAGGAAACGGCAGATTGCTTCTCTTTGACGACTATACTTGATCATTTGTTTCTCCTGTGATAAAATAAAAATAAGAACTATTCTTATATAGTATAAACGATAACTGTTGTTTGCGCAAGCGGAAATTTTTGAGGGATAAAACAGATCCGTTACTGTTTGAGAGTAGCGTGAACAGTAATGTTACAGTTTGCGTGAGGAGCAAACTGTAATGAAATTGCTTTTCGGACTGAAAAAGTTATGGTATAATAAGACTGTAAGATTGGGGCGTGTACCCGGCGGTCAACAGCAAACCGTGCC
>CAJMMH010000126.1 GCA_905214365.1 uncultured bacterium | reverse complement strand
CATCCGGCTGTTATCCATATGATGCCCATACAGCAGGGAATACGCCCCTGAAAATGTCCGGTCGCAGTCGGCATCCAGAAAAATGCTTCCGGAAAGTGCAAAGTCTCCATATACATCCATATTCAGATATTTCATGTTATCGTTTCCCTGCAGGACCGGATAATCAATCTTCGTATGATCCAGTGTCAGCCATGCGCATACATCCGGATTTACAGTGCGCAGCGCTTCCAATGAGTCTGCGCTGTCTGCCGGTTCTCCGGCTTCCGGCTTCCATTTCTGCAGGCTTTCCTTCATCTCATCCACAGCGGTATAAACCTGCGCGTTGTCCCACAGTGCATAACCCGAATACAGGCCAGCCGCCAAAAGGACTAACGCGACCACGGCATTTAACAGCAGGTTTCCCAACCTAAGAATCCACCGGACTGCATTCATTACGCTCCCTGCCGCCGGACAGTCTGTGCCCGGCGGCTTTTCCTTTCTGTCAGCCCTTCGATCCGCAAACGGCTGCTGACTTCTTTCTTCCGGCTCCACTATTTTTCAGATGCTACAGAATCCCTGCAATTATTCCACTGTGCGGTGTCTTACCGCGAACAGGATTCCAGCTGCGGCGGTTCCCATCAGAATCAGCAGATACGGCAGACTGTCCAGGCTGACTCCCATATCAATTTCTCCATCCTTTGTATTTACAAATGCTGCGGTTGACAGTGCCGCGCTGATGCTTCCGGTATCGCCGGTTTTAGTCGTTTCATAACCATCTGCAGCAGCCTCAGTTACTGTATAGGAGGTTCCATACGGCAGATTGGTAAAGGAAGCGGTTTCTCCATGTGCCAGTTGGAATGTATATTGATAGGAATTGGTGTCTGCATTCCATACCGGATCAAAATCAGTAACCTCAGTACCAGCTACAAACGCGCGGATTTCTCCTACCGTCTTTCCCTGTTCCTTGGTCAGAACAAGTGTGAAATCAAATTTTTTATCCTTATTTCCAAGATTTCCTTCTACTGTTTTCGTTACATTCAGTGTGCCTGCAGAATACGTATTGGTAAAGGAATCGGATTTTGTTCCTTCTTTGTTTCCTTCATCCATCGGAATTTCCGTGTGTACAGCAGCAACACGGATACTTCCGTTGGCATCATTGATCACCGTTACGACAAGCTTGATGTCCTTTGCGTAATACGCAACACCGGCCGTTGTTCCAGCTGCCTCACGCAGCGTGTACTCATAAATGCCGACATGGTCATATTCTGGAAGCACAATCGTAATATTTCCATTTGCTCCGGCAGCAGATGCCGCGCCTTTTACAAAGGATGCACCGGTAATTGTGCCGAGCGCAGGAGCGGATTCCGCGTCTCCATCCCGTACAACACCATCTCCGACCTGCTCCAGCGTAAAGATCTCCGCCGGACTTGTTCCAGCTCCGGTCAGCGTGTAAATCTTTTTAATGGTTACCGTTTCCATATCAGTCAGTTCGGTCTCCGGTATTTCCGGATCCTGTTCTGCCGCTAGCGCAGCCGCCCCCATGCATCCAAGCATTGCAATTGTAAGCAGCACTGTGAATAACTGTTTCAGCTTTTTCATTCCTTTTCCACCTTTCTATAATATACAACTCTTTCCGTTTCTGATTTTGCAGGATCACTTTACTGGCTTCGATCAGATTTCTGAATCATGCATGCGCAGATGAAATCAATCACAGTGACTGGTGAATAATCCACGAATCCAATCCTTTCGTCTCCGCATTTTTTCACCGGTTATCTACAGACTTCTCCGGCGAAGCAGCGTAATGATTTTGGCTATGATATCCATTTCCGGAATTTCTCCGCTTTTCATGCTGTCTCCGCTTGAATTGCTGTCCGGCAGGATGTATACGCATCCCTGCGGAACGGTATACGGATACAAAACCGCCTGATTATCCGCTTCGCTTTCCAAAAGCTTCCGATTCTGTACGGTTCCGTTGACCACCAGATACCCGGCTTCATTTTGGTCAACTACATCGTTTTCCTTTCCGATGATGCGACCGATCTGCATCACTCCGTTTTCCCGGTAAGCGACAATATCATTCTTCGCATACTCCTGCTGCAGGCGGTACCCGAACAACAGATCTCCCGCTTTGACAGCCGGATACATTTCATTTCCACCTGCCTGTGTCAGCAAAAATACCTGCGTCAGAAGCAGCCAGCCAATCAGAGTCACGAATGCGGCCCGCACGAGTAAACCAATGACCTCCCGCTTCCAGCTGCGATTTTTGCGGCTCCTGCTTTCCGGATTGTTTTTTTGCTCCATCTGTTCCCACCCCGTTTTCAGCTCCCATTGGGCGGACTCCTCGATCCGCTCTTCCTGCTCTCGGAAATCCTCCATTCTGTCTCTGTCATACCATTCCTCTGGATTGATTTGTTTTTCTATTTTCATCGTTTTATTTTTCCCTCTTCTAATGTACTCTCGCAGTCTCATTATACCTGAGCTTACGGGAGTACATTCTATTCATTCTCTTTATCTTTGTGCCGCAGAATCATCAATGCCACAGTTCCAATTGCCGCCACCAGAAGAATCAGAAGATATGGCAATGAATCGAGCGCAACTCCGGTATCCGGAATCCAGTTTCTGATATTGGTTACCGTCAGAATCTGCTCTGCTTCACCGGCAAACCGTATTATATTTTCATTAATCTCCGGCGCATTTCCAATACTGCACGCTGCGTCAATCCAATATCCATCCGCATTCAATTCCCGCAGCGCCAGCGCTGTCCCTTCCGGCACAGTAAAGGTAATGCTTTCTTCATGCTTTAATGAAAATTCCTTTTTCTGCGCTGTTCCATCTTCTCCGGTCCAGGTGCACTGGAAGGAAAACGCCTTTTTTCGGTCTCCAAGCTCTCCTTCCACTCTTTTTCTGACTGTCACATTGACCATGTTCCGCTGATACCGGTTGACAATGACTGCCTGGCTGGTTTTTCTGTCTGTCACTGTGACTGTCTGATCCGGATTTTCACATGTCAGCTGATGCATCGGCACTTGTGCCTCTGACTGATTTTCCTGAATCTGCCAGCTGGCTGAGCCGCCGGCTGGTATAGTAATTCCTTCGATCACTGCCGATGCCGTTATACAGGAATTTCCGTTTTCATCCAGTCCTTCCGTCCAGTCTTCTGCCCGGAAGCTGATTGTTCTATTTTTATCAGTTTCTATAAACGGTTTTCCTGACAGATTGGCCCGGATCGTTTCCAGATCCAGTCCGTAGATTTTTTTCGTAATAATAAGCGTTCCGCTTCCAGGCGATGGCGGCGGCACCTCTGTGCTGAACCAGACCTTATCAATATGGTTTCCCATCGAATTGTACGCTGCCTTTCCGCTCGGAATCGGATTGGCGTTTTCCCCCGCAACATATCCGGTATTATTTGCCGCGCTGGAGGCTGCCACAAAAAAATACCGGGTCACATACTGGCCGGACGGAACTGTATATGTTCCGCTGTTATATTTCCAGCTGGAAGAATTACTCATACACAGCGTACTGGACGCTCCCGGATACCGTGCCATAACAGCCACATCCTTCTGAGCCAGCTTTTTCGCTATATCCACCAGCTTTTTCTGATCCTTTGCCAGTTCCGATGCCTGATCCGCATTCATGACAACGACATACATTTCATCGGTTCCGGAAAAACGGTTTCCTCCATTCCGCAGTCTTGCCGCATGTGCTACCTGCCAGTACATCTTTGATCCCGGAATAGTCATCACATCCTGATACAGAGAACTCTGTACATTCGCGTTTAATTCTGCATACTGTTCTCCGTCGGCTGCGCTGCTGATTCCATGCCACAAATCTGACATATACTGATTTATTCTTCCATTGGAATCATGCTTAACCGCTGACGCGCTGACAATTTCAATCTCGCCGTCTGAAGCTGTTGTTTTCCAGACAATTCCCTGTGTCGCATTGCCGACAAACGGTTGGAAACTACTTCCATCTGCGCATGCCGGCATTTCAAAGCTCCCATTCTGAAGCGAATCGTACCACTGAACTGCTGCGGACGCTGACCCGGCTTTCTCACCTTCCGGATCCATTATTGCAACTGTATATGTACAGCGTGCCCCCTTATCCAGCGCTGCGTTCACCCATGCGCCGTATTCGTCCATGTTGCAGCTGTCCTGTGTGATCTTTTTTCGGGTCACCGTTTCTGTACTGCCGGTTCCCTCCTGCTGTCTTGTCCAGACAATCCGGTATCCGGCATTTACAAGATCCTCTGCGGAAATCTCATACCCATCCGGATCCAGAATCTTCAGAGTCAGACGTCCGTCCCTTACTGCCGGTTTTTCTCCATTGCTGCCGTTATTCACGGTATCCTGAATTACAACATCCGCAACGGAAACCGTACCATCCCGCGGCAGCGCCAACGCCTGTACATTTGCTTTTTTGAACGATTCTTCCGTTTCAGATATTTCATCGTCTATTTCTTCCGTAGATTCCATGTTCTCTGCAGATACTTCCATGACATCAAATTCTCCGGATGAGGACAATTCCTCCGGAACCTCCGTTTCTTCCTGTGAGGATGGCTCTTCCGACGCTTCTGCTTCCTCCTGTGAGGATGGCTCTTCCGACCCTTTTGCTTCCTCCTGTGAGGATGACTCTTCCGACCCTTTTGCTTCCTCCTGTGAGGATGACTCTTCCGGCCCTTCTGCTTCCTCCTGTGAGGATGACTCTTCCGACGCTTCCGCTTCCTCCTGTGAGGACGATTCCTCCGGAATCTCAACTTCCGTCTGCGATTCTGATTCTTCCTGCGTTTTCGTTTCCGGCTGTGATTCCGGTTCTTCCTGCAGATTCGTTTCCATACACGGTTCTGATTCTTCTTTCCGTTTCCATTCTGCTGAAGATTCCGACTCTTCCGAAAGCTCTGATTCCTTTGATTCTTCCTGAACTTCAGCTTCTGATTCTTCCAGTGATTCTGATTTCCCCGGTGCTTCTTCCGGCATTGCTGACGCAAATGCTGCAAATACAAAACTGCCCGTCAGAATCAACACAATCAGGATTCCGGAAATTTGCCTCAAGTATCTGTGCTTTCCATGCATACCATGATCTGTCATTCTTTTTACCTCCCGCTATTATAGTATGCTTATGACAGACGTTTTTCGGTTATGCACAGTTACTCATAAATTTTCTTCTCATTTTCCTCATGCTTTTCGCGCCAGAGCGTGTGTCAAGCGAATATTCGCAATCCGCTTCGCTACTTGCTCATAACCAAATAACTGCTTCGCAGTTTATCAGGAGGGGCTTGTACCCCTCCTGATACAAGCAAGTCCCACCCACTGCTTATTGCTCTTCGCAATTGAAGCAGGGGACTTCCTTGATTTGTTAAAAAAGTTTTCTGCAAGATGTGCGTCACAATTTGTGGGAGATTTTGCCGCAGCGCAAAAAGACCGCGGCGAAAATATCCGCCGCAGTCTCTGCCTTGCTTTTCTCTTGCGAGATTTATTGTTCTGTTTTTTCTCCCGATTCTGATTCCGGATCTGCTTCCTCAGGGATGCCTTTTGCCAGCTGGAAATACAAAATTGCTTTAAAGAGATCACCGTCAATTGCCAATTCCATCCGTCCGCCCTGGAGCTCTGTCAGACTCTGCGCAATTGACAGTCCCAGTCCATTTCCTTCTGTGCTTCGCGCCTTATCTCCCCGGACAAACCGCTCCATTAACTCTTCTGCCGGAATATCCAGTTCATAACTTGATGTATTTTTCAACGTGATTACAACCTGCTCCCCTTTCCGCTCCAGTGAAAGGTAAACTCTGGTTCCGGTCTGCGCATATTTGCAGACATTGTTCATCAAGTTCTCAATGACACGCCAGAGACGCCTGCCGTCTGCCAGAATCATCAGCTTTTCTTCCGGCTGCCGGACAACCAGTTTCAGCCCCCGCGCTTCCAACCGTTCCGTATATTCTCCGGTTGTCTGAATCAGAATCACGCCGACATCCATCGGAACCAACGCGACTTCAAGGTTTCCGGTTGATGCTTTCGATGCTTCTACCAGATCCTCAATCAGTTTTTTCAATCGTACCGACTGCCGGATCAATACCTGCGCATACTCATCCACCTTCGGATTTTCCGAATGCTCTTTTATGATCAGATCCGTATAACTGATGATCGAAGTCAGCGGCGTCTTAATATCATGGGAAACATTGGTAATCAGCTCGGTCTTCATCCGTTCACTCTTCATGCGCTCTTCCACCGCAGCTGTCATGCCTGCTCCAATGCTGTTCAGATACTCTCCCTGCTTCCTGAAATCCGACATCATCCCATTCAGGTCCGCCTGATACTCCAGGTTTCCCTTTGCCAGTGCTTCCGCGCCTTTTTCCAGACGCTTTATCTGCATTCCGGCATACAGGATAATCGTAGCTTCTATTATTTTTTCTATAAAAAACCAGCTCATATACGCAGAAGGATCCCAACGATAAATCACCCATGTAAACAATTCTGCTACAAATATAATTCCGCAGAATACGATCAGTTTTCCCATTGTCGGAAGCGCCGCCGCAATCTGTCTGCAGATCTCCCAGATACCCTTCAGAACTTTCCATGCCAGCCGAAGCAGCCGGGCGCACAATGTGTTTTTCCAGAATGTGCCAATCTTAACCCGCACTGCCAGGTTCATGCAGACCGCAATACAGCCTGGGATCTCATATCCAAGCATCAAAATCATGCAAAGGATCCAGGAATATCCGTTTCTAACTGCTATTACAATTGGAATATACAGCAGAATCAACACTGCCATACCATATACTTCAAGCGGTATTTTTATCATTGTTCCCGCCGCGATTTCATCCTGGCCGACGCGATGTCCTGCACTGCACATCAGAAATACAAAGCTGCAGATCGCAACCAGAAGTGACAATGCAATGATGCCATATATCCAGTAACGCAGCGCGTAAAGAAGCTTAATTCCAACCCATGTCTTTGCATAAATATCATCTGATTGAAAGGATCCGTCTATTATTACCGTCAGGTCATATCCTGGATTTATCCCGCTTAATAATTCAAACCACTGTGCCGTAAAAATAAAGGTCTGGTTTCTTGAACTCGGATCCTTCGTATCAGACGCCAGCAACAGACTGCTTTCTAATGAATATGACTCTTCCAACCCATCAGAAGCCGATTCCATCTCAACATCAACTCCAAGATCCATGTACAGCTCCCGGACTTCCTCCTGAGTACGTATACCAGAAATTCTCTGATACCAACTTGCCCGATCCTCTTCATCCACAACCTGATCAACCAGATTATATAACCCAGCCAGATCAAAAAGTTCATCATCCTCCGTCGTTATTTTTTCTGAACCTGCATCATAAACTGTTTCCGATTCGATTACCGCCGTTTCGGTCTCTGCCGGTTCCGTTTCCCTCTCTGGCGGCTCGGTCACGGTCTCCTTTGCGTACACTTCCTCTTCATCCGGAGAAATCTGCAGCTTTGCAGTTTCTTTCTCATCGGGAGCTGCTGTTTCATAAGATGAAAAATATCCATTGTCTTGTCCTGAACCACTGACATCAGACGATGAAATGTCTTTATCCGCCATTGTCATCGTTACCAGATAGGAAATATTCCCTTCCGCAAGAAAGCTTCCTGATGCTATCTGCGAGCCGAGATGAGAATAATAATACTCACATGCATCGCCGCTCGCCAGGTTGTACATCTGATTCTGCAGCATGGCGTCTTCCGATGCCGTATAAATATTATGTTCCCACATCAGAATACAGCCTGCCGCACTCGCTCCCAGAATCACAATGCTGATCATCAGCAATAAGAAAATTCCGGTTTTTGCCGGCATTCCATAATACCATTTTCGTTTTTTCACAATATTCTCCCTTCCAACTCCGCACTGGTCAAGTGGATATTCGCAATCCGCTTCGCTACTTGCTCATAACCAAATAACTGC
>CAJMMH010000125.1 GCA_905214365.1 uncultured bacterium | reverse complement strand
TTCCAATTATACTGTTTCTGACAGCATGGACGGCGCAGACGCGGTTCTTGTCCGCAGCGCTCAGATGCATGATCTTGAGCTTCCGGAATCATTACTGTGCATTGCCCGCGCAGGCGCAGGCGTCAATAACATTCCGTTAAACCGCTGCTCCGATCAGGGCGTTGTTGTCTTTAATACGCCGGGCGCAAATGCAAACGGTGTCAAAGAGCTAGTCATTGCCGGTCTTTTGATGGCATCCCGCGATCTGACTGGCGGCGCGCGCTGGGTTCAGGAAAATAAAGGGGATCCCGCGATTGCCAAGTCGGCGGAAAAAGCGAAAAAAGCTTTTGCCGGCACAGAAATCAGCGGAAAAAAGCTTGGTGTCATTGGTCTCGGCGCCATTGGCGTGCTGGTTGCCAATGCTGCCCATGATCTCGGCATGGATGTATATGGCTGCGACCCGTACCTGAGCATTCAGAATGCAGTCCGCCTGTCTCGTTACGTCAATATTGTCAAGGATAATGATGAAATCTTCAGCCAGTGCGATTATATCACACTCCATGTTCCGGCGCTTGACTCGACGAAGGGGATGCTCAACCAGGAAGCCTTTTCCAAGATGAAGGACGGCGTTATGATCCTGAATTTTGCCCGCGATATTCTGGTCAATGACGCGGATATGGCTGCCGCTCTCGCAAGCGGAAAGGTACGCCGCTACGTCAGCGATTTCCCGAATCCGGCCGTTGCCAATATGCCTGGCGCGCTTGTGCTTCCGCACCTTGGCGCATCGACTGCTGAATCAGAAGACAACTGCGCGGTAATGGCTGTCAACGAGGTCATCGACTATCTGGAAAATGGAAACATTACCAACTCTGTCAATTTCCCGGCGTGCACACTGGGAGCCAGACGCAAAGCCGCCAGAATCTGCGTTGCACATTATAACCGTCCGAATGTGATCAGCCAGTTTGCTGCTTTGTGCGGTTCCGCAGGCATCAACATCAGTGACATGGTTTCCAAGAGCCGCGGCGACTACGCTTACGCAATTTTTGATGTTGAAACCGCTGTTGACGAGGATTTTGCCAAGAAAGCCGCTGCGATGGAAAACATTATCAAAGTCCGCGTGCTTTCCTGATCTGAAATCTTTCCAGATTCCGCTGCATCGCTGATCTGGATTTGCCCCGCCGCGTAAATTATTTTTCATCGAAAATTTTTTTTACAAATCAAGGAAGTCCCCTGCTTCAATTGCAGAGAGCAATAAGCAGTTATTTGGTTATGAACAGGTAGCGAAGCGGATTGCGAATATCCGCCTGACTAAAAAACCGGAGAACAGTCAAGTAATTTACTGAACTGCTCTCCGGCTTTTCTGTTTTTCTATTTATATTACGCTGTTTAAGCTGCATTCCTGCCCGCCAGCTGCATCCTCTGTCCGGTCATCCAAGACGGATATCCGCCGGCCATTTCGCCGCTGACCCTGTCATTGTGCGTTCTTTGCTTCCGCTTCCTGCCGCTCTTTACAGCACGCCTTTGCGAACTCAATATCGCTGTGCGGATACTTGACTCCGTTTTCTTCCTGATAACTCTCATGGCCAAGTCCGATAATTGTAATCATATCACCCTCTTCGGCATGCTCGATTGCATATTGAATCGCATCTTCACGGTTGGGAATAACCAGATAAGAAACTGACTCGCCTTTCTGCTCTTTTGCCTTATCAATTCCCTTCTGAATGTCGGCAAGAATCTGGTCAAAGGTCTCCCAGCGGTTGTGCCCTGCTGTTACAATGCTCAGATCCGCGAGCAGCGCACTTGCTTCTCCCATTTCATAGCGGCGGTACTTAGAACGGTTTCCGTCCGCTCCGAATACGCAGACCAGACGTTTCGGACGATACTCGCGCAGTGCCTTCAGATGGTTGCGCGTGCTGTAGCCGTTATGCGCGAAATCCACGCATACCTGAAAATGCCCGTTGTTGAAAACAATGTCAAAACGGCCGCGGATGCGCAGATGCGTCAGCGCACGGTTCATCGCTTCATTGGAAATCCCTTCACGCGCGGCAACACAGACTGCCGCTAACGCATTGTACATATTGAAATCGCCCGGCAGATTAACCTGCAGATGCTCTTTTGCCAGCCCATCCACATCAAATGCGATTCCAGGCCGGCCGGTTGCCTCATCAAAGCTGTCCGTCAGATCAAACGCTCGGTAATCGGCATTGTCCGCGCACCCGAAGGTATACAGCTGCTTCTCCCTGCCGTCGCTTCCGTCGCTCATCGTCACATGGCTCCGAAATGCCTCCGCGTGTGAATCATCGCAATTCATAAATCCGATGCGGCTGTGATTGAGCAGCATCGCCTTGCATGTCATATACTCTTCAAAGTCCTTGTGCTCGTTCGGTCCGATATGATCTCCGGTCTCAATGTTGGTCCAGATGCCGTAGTCAAACGTAAATCCATCCGTCCGGTGCTGCTTCATGCCCTGGGAGGAAACCTCAATAACTGCATGGGTACAGCCTGCCTTTACCATCATTGCCAGGTAACGCTGCACTTCCATCGCGTCAGGTGTCGTGTTGGACAGCTCATAGCAGTCATAACCCGGCGTCTCCGCACACGGAACAGCCTGCTCTTCCTCCGCTCCCGGAATGTCCTCATAAGAACAGCCGGTATGGGGAAGAATCGCACCGTTTGTACCGATGGTTCCGGTTCGGAAACCGGCGCAGCGGAAAATATCCGCAAGCATATGGGTAGTCGTTGTTTTGCCCTTGGAGCCAGTAATCCCGACCGTCAGAAGCTTCTTTGCCGGATGACCGTAAAAGGCAGCTGCCAGATACGGGCTGACTGCCCTAGTATCCGCGACACGGATTGCCGCCGTCCCTTCCGGAAGCTCTACATCCTTCTCCACAACCAGCAGAGCCGCTCCCTGCGACGCCAGTTCCTTCACCAGATCATGCGTATCAAACCGCGCGCCTGTAATGCATAAAAACGCGTCTCCCGGCTGTATTTTCCGGTTATCATGGCAGATCCCGGTTACTTCTGTTTCTTCATCTCCCTGAAGCCAGGTATACTCCAGTCCCTTCAGCAAATCTTTTATCTTCATTTTCTAAACCCTTCCGTTTGGTTCTCATGCCGTCTGTTTCCGGCGTTTCATCGGCACAGAACTCGTCCGCATGATTCTTTTTTCGCATCTCTGTGCGGCATAAACGTCTTTTCCTTTCGGACACGTTTCAGTATACTATTTTTACCTGCAAAAAGCAAGCGGATGCTGCCCGGTCTCCCGGACAGCACCCGCCTGCCTGATTCCTGTTTATGATATGTTTAAACAGAAATGGATTTTTGTTTTCTGACGTTACTCAACAACCTCTGCAAATGGACGAATCCATCCGTACAGGCCGTTATCTCCGACACCGATCATAATCGTATCGCGGCCCTTGACATCGCCGGAAAGAATCAGCTTTGCTGCGAGCGTCTCTACGTTTTTCTGCAGATAACGCTTCAGCGGACGTGCGCCGTAAACCGGGTCGTAGCCATTCTCAATGATATAGCTTTCTGCTTCCGGTGTCAGCTCAATCTTGATGTCACGATCCTCCAGACGGCGGTTCACATCAGCCATCATCAGTTTGATGATGCCTCCGATGTTATCCTTAGTCAGCGGCTTGAAGAGAATGATTTCATCCAGGCGGTTCAAAAACTCCGGACGGAAATGTCCTCTCAGGTCATTCATAACCGCGGCTTCCGCCTCAGGTTTGATATTTCCGCTTTCATCAATGCCATCCAGCAGATAGGAGGAACCGATATTGGACGTCATAATCAGGATGGTATTCTTGAAGTCCACCGTGCGGCCCTGAGAATCGGTGATACGGCCGTCATCGAGTACCTGCAGCAGGATATTGAAGACATCCGGATGCGCCTTTTCGATCTCATCAAACAGAACAACGCTGTACGGTTTTCTTCTGACTGCCTCAGTTAGCTGGCCACCCTCATCATAGCCGACATATCCTGGCGGCGCACCGATCAGACGGGAGACAGAATACTTCTCCATATATTCACTCATATCAATACGAACCATGTTGTTTTCATCGTCAAACAGACTCTGCGCCAACGCTTTCGCAAGTTCCGTTTTGCCGACACCAGTAGGTCCAAGGAACAGAAAGCTTCCGATCGGCTTGGTCGGATCCTTGATTCCGGCTTTAGAGCGAAGGATTGCTTCTGTTACCTTCTGTACGCCCTCATCCTGGCCGACTACTCTTCTGTGAAGCTCTTCATCCAGATGAAGGATCTTGCTGCGCTCACTTTCAGTCAGCTTTGCAACCGGAATGCCGGTCCAGCGGGAGATGATCCTGCAGATCTCATCCTCAGTTACCGCTTCATGAACCAGCGACAGATCCTGATTCTTCGTCTTTTCCTCTTCCGCTGCCAGCTGCTTCTCCAGCTGCGGCAGACGGCCGTACTGAAGCTCTGCTGCCTTGTTCAGGTCATACTTCTGCTGCGCCTGCGCAATCTGCGTATGAACAGATTCAATCTCTTCACGCAGCTTGCTCAGCTTCTCAACAGAAGCCTTCTCATTGTCCCATTGTGCCTTGCGGTTTGCAAAGTCCTCACGCTTCTCTGCAAGCTCAGTCTGCAGGGCTTCCAAGCGCTCCATGGACAGATGATCTGTTTCCTTCTTTAACGCTGCCTCCTCGATCTCCAATTGCATGATCTTACGCTGCAGCTCATCCAGCTCTGCCGGAAGGGAATCCATCTCAGTCTTGACAAGGGCGCATGCCTCATCCACCAGATCAATTGCCTTATCCGGAAGAAACCGGTCGGAAATGTAACGGCTCGAAAGCGTTGCCGCCGCAACTAACGCGGAGTCTGTGATCTTTACTTTGTGGTAAACCTCATAGCGCTCCTTTAATCCTCTCAGAATCGAAATCGTATCCTCAACGGTCGGCTCATCAACCAGAACCGGCTGGAAACGGCGCTCCAGCGCCGGATCCTTTTCAATGTATTTACGGTACTCATCCAGCGTAGTCGCACCGATGCAGTGAAGTTCACCTCTTGCCAGCATCGGTTTCAGCATATTGCCGGCATCCATAGCGCCGTCTGTCTTGCCCGCTCCGACAATCAGGTGAAGCTCATCAATGAAAAGAATGACCTTGCCTTCACTCTTTCTGACTTCCTCAAGAACCGCTTTCAGACGCTCTTCAAATTCGCCGCGGTACTTTGCACCCGCAACCAGCGCGCCCATATCCAGAGAAAAGATGGTCTTATCTTTCAGTCCCTCCGGCACATCGCCGCGGACAATCCGCTGCGCCAGGCCCTCAACAACTGCTGTTTTACCAACGCCTGGTTCACCAATCAGAACCGGATTATTCTTGGTCTTTCTTGACAAAATACGAATCACATTTCGGATTTCGCTGTCACGGCCAATAACCGGATCGAGCTTATGATCCCTTGCCTTCTCTACCAAATCCTGACCATACTTATTCAGGGTGTCATAGGTTGCCTCCGGATTATCCGTTGTCACTCTCTGATTTCCTCTTACCGTTGAAAGTGCCTGAAGGAAACGCTCTCTGGTAATGCCGAACTCGCGGAACAACTCCTTTACGGCCGGGTTCGGATAACGGATCAGCGCGAGCACCAGATGCTCAACAGAAACATACTCGTCTCCCATCGCCTTGGCCTCGTCCTCCGCGCTGACAAGCACCTTGTTCAGCGCATTGCTGACGTAGTGCTGCCCCGCTCCGGAACCAGATACCTTTACTTTCTTTTCCAAGTCCTGATCCACACGATTGGAAAAGTACTCCAGCTGAATCTCCATCTTGGTAATCAGCTTGGCAAGCAGACTGTCTTCCTGGCGAAGCAGAGCTGCAAGCAGATGCTCCTGATCAATTTCCTGATTGCCATATTCATATGCCAGCTTCTCGCAGTCCTGTACGGCCTGCATAGATTTCTGGGTAAATTTATTAATATTCATACGCCATGCCTCCTTTGTCAAGCAGATATTCGCAATCCGCTTCACTACTTGCTCATAACCAAATAACTGCTTCGCAGTTTATCAGGATGGGCTTGTACCCCTCCTGATACAAGCAAGTCCCCACCCACTGCTTATTGCTCTTCGCAATGGAAGCAGGGGACTTCCTTGATTTGTTAAGGAATCGTTGGTTTCATGTTCAGGAACTGCTGTTATGACATGTTTTTGTTCTATATGCTGTATAACAACCGTTCTGTTATTACTATACCACATTTTTTGAATTCGTCAAGTGTTTTTTCTGAGTTTTTCAAAAATTTTAGCACTCATTTGTATTGGCTGCTAATTTATTTTCTGTTAGTCTTTTCAAAAACAATTTTATGGCAGAGCGCTTTTTTGACATTCTTCCCTTTTACCACAATGCGTTTCTGCACGGAGAGTTTTTATTTCATAATCATAATTTTCTATGAAACAAAAAACCGAAGCCAGCCGACCACATGGCCAGTGCTCCGGTTTTTTTCTATTGAACAATGTCTGTGAAAACAAACATGTCCGTTTTTATTTCGGTTTCCCGCGATTATTCCTTTGCATAGATTGTCGCGTGCAGGCGTGCAATTGTCTGCTCAAAATCCGGAATCAGCATCTCATTGCTGCTGTAGTACAGATTATCGTACGGCACACGGTCTGATACCAGATTGTAGCCTAACAGATCCGGGATCTGGGAAATCAGCGACAGAATGGTTCCCTGATCCAGGTTGTGGGTAATCATCGGAACGACATTATTCACGATATTGGTCAGATCTACGACTCCCATCTGCTGTGCCTTGCCAATAATCGCCATCAGAACCTTTCTCTGACGGTTGGTACGCTCATAATCGGAATTTCCGGTATAGCGGACACGGGCATAGCTGACCGCCTGAATTCCATTCATATGGGTAGCTCCGCCGCCCTGCATATAATACTGGGATGGATCTTTGCCCTGAAGCTTGCAAATCTCGTCAATATACATATTAGCCCACTTTGCTTCTTCCGTATTGAGATCCAGATCCACACCGCCAACCAGATCAATGATTATTGACATAGAGTCAAAATCAACCGATGCGTAATTATCAATCGCAACCGCATAGTTCGACTCAATGGTGGAAACTAACAGCGGACCACCGCCGATCGCATGCGCTGCGTTCAGCTTTCTGACACCAACATTGGCAATGTTGGCATACAGGTCACGCATAAACGAAGTCAGGTAAATCGTCTTTGTGTTCTTGTTAATAGTCAGAAGAATCATCGCGTCGGAATTTCCGTACCAGTCCTTGGTCCGGCGGTCCGTTCCGATCAGAAGCAGACTGTAACAGCCATCGGTCAAAGATGCATCTCCTGTAATCGCTGCTTTTGCTGCCTCCATCTTCGCCGCTACTTCATTTGCTTCATCGGAATCCAACGTTGCAAGATCTCCCTCGTCAATCGCTCCTTCCTCTTTTGCCTTATCCAGATAGTCCACATCCATCGTCACATCACTGTCATTCACATGGTTGCTGGACTTATAGTAATACTGAAGTACGACATAACCCGTAGCCAGTCCTGCAGCAATCAGAATCACAAGAACAGCAACAACAGCCAGAAGGACAGTCTTCCATTTCCCGCTCTTTCTCTTGTTTTTACTCACACGCAACCTCTCTTCTTTTTCGAAACCTCCGTTACTTCCGACAATCGCCGCAGGTCAGTTCCGTCAAATTTTGATATTCCTTATCTTCTGAAAGATACCACAAATAAGAAGCCGTGTCAAGTCTCCCGGAAAAAGCGCGCATACCTGCCATTCCGAGAGCACATTTATCGGTTAAGAACAGAATTTTTCACAGAACGTTATCCAGAAGTTCCTGTTCAAACGCTGTATAGTCGGTTCTTCCTTCCTTAATGAAGCGAATTGCAGAAGACGGATGCGCATTCAGAATGCCGGTCAGCAAATACGGCAGATCTGGCCCCCACATTGCGCCTTCCTTTCTCAGCGCAAGCATATATTC
>CAJMMH010000124.1 GCA_905214365.1 uncultured bacterium | reverse complement strand
TTGATAGAAGTCAGCGGGGAACGAAGATCGTGGGAGACATTGGCAATAAACTGCCGCTGAGCCTCGTTGATCGTGCGGAACCGCTCAAAAATCCGGTTCAGAATGCCGGAAAGCGCGCCGATTTCATCAGTTGTCCGGATCGAAAACTCCGCGGGGCTGTTGTCGTTGATGCACTGTTCAGCGGCATGCAGCATTCGCTGGATCGGCACGTAGACAATCCGGTGGAGAACCAGGACAAAGACAAGCCAAAGCGCGGCGCAGAATCCCCACAAAAGAAAGAAACGGTTCAGAATCAGGTTCTTGGAACGGGTAATCGCGGAGTAGGGATAATGCACCAAGACATAACCGCACGGCTGATAGGTACCGGACGGAATGACAGGGGAATATACCGTGATTGTATCCCGAAGGAAAAACGAATTATAGACCCCGCGGATATACTTTCCCTTGACTGCCGGATTAAAAGAAATTGTACTTTCTGTCATATCGTCTGTTGCGGAGAGGACCAGTCCGTCCGTTCCAATCAGCCATACGGTGTACTCGTCGATTCTGCGGGTCAGCGAAAAGGCGGTGCTGATTTCGTCTGGCTCCTGGTCAGAAAACAGGGAAGGAGTCAGTGAGGAAACGCCGGACTCAGCCATCTGATCAGTGACCACGGAAACAAGCGCGCTGCCAACGCCGGTCATGGACTTGACCTTTGTATCCAAAAGATGCCGCCGGACCACAAGAGTACCTCCGGCGGCAATCAGAAGGAAGCTGGCGGCCATAAAAAGAACAGAAGTAATCAGAAACTTTTTGCCGAGCGTCCACTTCATTTTTTAACCTCAAATTTATAACCGATGCCCCAGACCGTTGAAATTGACCAGCTTGGGTGATCCTTCAGCTTCTCGCGCAGGCGCTTGATATGGACGTCCACCGTCCGGGTATCGCCGATGTATTCATATCCCCAGATATGATCCAGAAGCTGCTCCCTGGTAAACACCTGGTTGGGCGAAGAAGCAAGAAAATACAGCAGCTCCAGTTCCTTAGGCGGCATATCCAGCTCATGGCCCAGATACTGAACCGAATAGTTGGTCAGGTTGATGGTCAGGTCAGGATAGGAGACCACCTGCTGACCAGACGTCTGAGGCTGGGACGGCTGCGCGGAACCGGTACGGCGCAGCACCGCGCGAACGCGCGCAACCAGTTCTTTGGTATCGAACGGCTTGATCATGTAATCATCTGCTCCAAGCTCTAAGCCGAGTACTTTGTCAAAGACCTCGCCTTTTGCGGAAAGCATGATGATCGGGGTCTGATCCGTGCGGCGGATTTCCCGGCAGATCTGATACCCGTCCTTTCCAGGCAGCATCAGATCCAGAATCAGCAGATGCGGGCGGAACGAACGATAAGCATCCATCACCTCATTTCCATCATGTACCATCATCGTTTCATAACACTCTTTTGTCAGATAGAGAGAAATCAGCTGAGCAATATTTTCGTCATCGTCAACAATCAGGATTCTCTGTTTTTCAGCCACGTAAGCCTCCGTTTCCGGTGAGGTCCCAAAACGGAACTCAAACCATTTTGATCAGTTCTTATTTTCTTGAGCACGCAGAAAACCTTTTTCAAACATGCTCTAAGGCAGGACGGACGAAAGCAAAGCCGTTTATTTGCCTGCCGCCGTATCGTTATTTAAATTCTACAATGGTGACGCCGGTATCACCCTCTCCGTATTCGCCGAGATGGAAGCTCTTGACATACTTCAGCTTGCGGAGTCGCTGCTGCACGGCATTGCGCAGCGCACCAGTGCCGCGGCCATGGACCACACGGACCTTTTCCAGATGAGCGAGATACGCGTCGTCCAGATACTTTTCCATCACTGGAATTGCCTCGTCCACGGTCATGCCGATCAGGTTGACTTCCGGCGAAATTGACGAGGACTTGGACATGCGGATCTGTCCGGAGCTTCCTTTTGCGCGCTTTACCGGCTGCGGAACGCCGTCACCGGAAATGGTCGGAACGTCGATCAGCTCCAGATCCTTTAGGTTGACCTGAGAGCGGAAAATTCCCATCTGCACAAACAGATCGCCTCTGGCATTGGGCAGAGTGCTGACTGTACCGGTCAGATTCATCGAAAGCACACGGACACTGTCGCCGACCTTCAGCTTCTTCGGGTCAGGCGTCTTTTTCTTTGCTTCCGGCTTCTGCGGCTTTGGATCGGCAGGAGCGGAAACACCGTTTAACTTCGTGCGGAGCTTCGTGCGCTCCTGTTCGAGCTGGCGGCTGATTTCATTGCTGCCGTCGGTTGTTTTATTGATAATACGGATCGTTTCATCGGCATAATCCTTGGCTTCCTGCAGCAAATCACGCGCCTTATCCTGTGCCTGACGGAGAATCTTATCCTTCTGCTGCTCCAGCTTTTCCTTCTGTGCCTCCAGCTGATTGCGCAGCTGCACAATTTCCTCCTTATAGGAATCAATCTGTGCTTCGTTCTTCTCAGCGCGGATACGGGACGCTTCCAGATTGGAAATCACGTCCTCAAAGCTCTCATCCTGGGTGTCTAACCGCTTTTTCGCGTCCTCAATCAGAAACTCCGGAAGACCAAGCTTCTGGGAAATGGCAAATGCGTTGCTTTTTCCCGGAATGCCGATCAGCAGACGGTAGGTCGGACGAAGTGTTTCCACGTCGAATTCGCAGCACGCGTTTTCCACATGATCGGTCGAAAGCGCAAACAGCTTGATTTCGCTGTAATGGGTGGTAGCCATCGTGCGGACCTTCATGTTGTGAAGGAAGGAGAGAATCGAAATCGCCAGCGCTGCTCCTTCCGTCGGGTCAGTTCCGGCGCACAGCTCATCGAAAAGAACGAGCGAATGCTGGTCCGCCTTCTCCAGAATATCCACAATATTTGTCATATGGGAAGAAAAGGTACTCAGACTCTGCTCAATGCTCTGCTTATCACCGATATCCGCGTATACCTCATGGAATACCGGAATCGTGGATCCCTCATTGGCCGGGATATGAAGGCCGGCAAGCGCCATCAGCGTCAGCAGACCGACTGTCTTTAAAGAAACAGTCTTTCCGCCGGTATTCGGGCCAGTGACAACCAGCAGGTCAAAGGCCTCGCCGAGCGTCACATCAATCGGAATGACCTTTTTCTGATCCAGAAGCGGATGGCGCGCCTTTTTCAGTCGGATTATCCCCTTTGTAGTCAGGCGCGGTTCGCTGCCGCGGTACTGGCGGGAGAGCGCTGCCTTGGCAAAAATGACATCAAGCTGGATCAGGATTTCCAGATTTCCGCGCAGCTCACTCTGGTATTCCGCGGCAAGATTACTGAGAGACGCCAGGACAGCTTCGATTTCCTTTTGCTCCTTAATCTCCAGTTCACGCAGTTCATTGTTCAGCTTAACAACGCCCATCGGCTCAATAAACATGGTAGAACCGCTTGAACTCTGGTCGTGAACCATACCGGGAACATTTCCCTTGCATTCGGAACGGACCGGCACGCAGTAACGGCCATTGCGCATCGTGATGACGCTGTCCTGCAGATAGGTGCGGGAGTTGACTAGCAGACTGTTCAGCTGCGTGCGGATCTTATCCTCAGCCGCGTGCATGCTGCGGCGGACCGAGCGAAGTCCCGGACTCGCGTCATCGGCAATCTCTTCCTCGGAAATAATGCAGCGGTCAATCTCTCTGGTCAGAGAGGAAAGCGGCTGCAGCGCCTGGAAATAGCCATCAAGCACATCGCCGTTTTCTTCCGTGTTTTCGCGCTTGCCGTAACCGATCGCGCGGGCCGCCGCCATCTGCAGAGAGCTGATCGCCAGCAGCTCGCCGATGCCGAGAGACGCGCCAACGCTTAAACGCAGCAGCGAATCGCGGATATCCTTGACGCCGCCGAAAGAAAGGCTGCCCTTGCGCAGAATCCTTGCTAACGCATCGCTCGTTTCCTTCTGCGCGCTGATAATATCCGAAATAGAATCCATCGGCTTTAAGGCACGGCAGAACTCCTTGCCGGGAGCAGTCGATGCGCAGTCAGCCAGACGGGTGATGATTTTGTCATATTCGAGAGTGATTAAAGCTTTCTCGTTCATAGTATACCTCTTTCTAGTCCAGCGCCTCTCGGCGCGATGATATGACTTCATTATACTACAGGTTGTTTGCCATCACCAGTATTTTTTGCAGAAAAAAATATTTACAGTCCTGTCGGAAACGTTTATAATAAGGAGACTGGAGAGTGCCCGGAAACCGCGGGAAACGCGCGCCTGCCGCAGACACGCAGACGGAAACGGATGCAGAAAGAAGGCAGGCGGCGGACGGTACCCGCATGGTTTGGGAGATGTCCGGGGGAGTTTTTCCGGGAGGTTGTATCATGCAGAAGGATCAGAAGGAGCGGGATGAGTTTCCGTATATCAGTGAAACGATCGTCCGTGAGCATTGCCGCAGGCAGATCCGGTACGTTGTCCGGCTGATTGGAAGCGCGGTGATCTTCGGCTGCATCGCCGGCGGCTGTATGGTGTTTATTCAGAAGCGGAAGCCGAAGGACCCGCCCGTTCTTGCGGTCGAGACGGCTGCGCTGGCGGAAGAGACCGAGGAACCCATGACAGACACGGGAGACGGAATGGAATCAGAAGCGGAAACGGCCGCGCAGGAATCATCTGCCGCAGAGTCGTCGGCCGCGTTTTCTGATGCCATGGCAGGCTATGAAGCGGCGTGCGCGTCGTTTGTCCGTGTTTCCACGGTCTACGGCGGAAGCGGCTGGTTAGAGGACGCTTCGGTGACCGGAACGGCCGATACGTTCGGCATACTGATCGCGGAGGGTGAGGATACGCTGTATTTTTTGACGACAGCAGATCTTGTCCGCAGCGTGGATGAAATATACGTAGAGTTCGGCGGCGTGTCCGTAGAGGCAAGCGCTGAGCAGACAGAGCAGATTGAAAACATCGGTTTGATTTCTGTTGATAAGAGCGATCTGGACGAGGATACGGCGAACAGCCTGTCTGTGATCCGGATCGGAAGCGCGCAGACGCTGAAGGTCGGCGATACCGTGATTGCCGCGGGAAGTCCGTATACATATCCGGGTTCCCTGAATTACGGACATATTGTGTACCGGGGCGTGCAGGAAGCGTATGATTGCCGGCAGCAGATCCTGTATACGGATATGCCGTACGATACCAAGGGACAGGGTGTTCTTCTCAATGCCTCCGGAGAGCTTGTCGCGTGGATGGTTCCCGGAAGCGGAAGCAGCACTTCGCGCATGATCTGCGGCGCAGCGATCGACGATCTGCGCGCGGTGATCCGCGTAATGATATCCGGCGACGAAGCCGCGTATCTCGGTGTCCGCGGGCAGACCGTTACGGAAAAAGATGCCGAGGAACAGGGTGTCCCGCAGGGGCTTTATCTGGAGCAGGTCGCTGAGGACAGCCCGGCCAAGGAAGCCGGGCTTCAGCCGGGAGATATTTTGACCGCTGTGGACGGAACGGCGCTTACAGAGAGCAGTACGCTGTGGCAGCAGCTGTTAATGCACGAAAGCGGGGACAGCATCACTGTAACGCTGCAGCGCCTGGTGCAGGAAAAGTACGAAGAGATGGAGTTGGACGTCGAGCTGGGCGGACGGTAAAAATGAGATCCCCTGACGTACGATAGAAACAGAATAGGAAACAAATAGAAAGGCTTTTTGATTATGAAATATATTCAGGAACTTCGCGAAGGCGAGCGGATTTCACAGGTTTTCCTGTGCAAGACTAAGATTACGGCAACGACCAAGTCGGGAAAGAATTATTATTCCCTGACATTGCAGGATCGTACCGGTACGTTAGACGGCAAGGTATGGGAGCTCAATGGAGCAATCGACCACTTTGAGCCGATGGATTTTATCCAGGCAGACGGCGAAGTGATTGTATTCAACAATTCCCCGCAGCTCAACATCCGCCGCATCCGCCGCGCCAAGGAAGGCGAGTATGATCCGAAGGATTATTTTCCGGTATCGGAAAAGGATCCGGACGTGATGTACAAGGAACTGCTCGGCCTGATCGCGCAGGTCAAGGAACCGCATCTGCGTCAGCTTGTCGAGAGCTTTTTCGTGCAGGACAAGGCGTTCATCAAGGCATTCCGCGAGCATTCCGCGGCAAAGTCCGTACATCACGGCTTTATCGGCGGCCTGATGGAGCACACGCTTGCCGTTACCAAGCTGTGCCGCTTTTACTGTGATCAGTATCCGATCATCAATAAGGATCTGCTGCTGACCGCGGCGATGTTCCATGATATCGGAAAGACCCGCGAGCTCTCCGCGTTCCCGGTCAATGATTATACTGATGAGGGACAGCTTCTTGGTCACATCATGATCGGCTGCGAGATGGTCAGCGACCGTATTCGTGAGATTCCCGGCTTCCCGCCAAAGCTTGCGGCAGAGCTGAAGCACTGCATTCTTGCCCATCACGGTGAAATGGAGTACGGTTCCCCGAAGAAGCCGGCAATTATTGAGGCGGCTGCGCTGTACTTCGCGGACAATACTGACGCGAAGCTGCAGATTATGAGAGAGCTGTTAGAGCCGGCAACACCGGGAGAATGGCTTGGCTACAATAAGCTGCTTGACAGCAACGTGAAGAAAACAGTGATGGAATAACGAACCGGAGGAATTGTTGTGTCAGTAGTAAAAAATCAGGATTATACAGTTACAATTGCAGACATGACGACAGAGGGAGAGGGCATCGGCAAGGTCGATGGCTTCCCCCTTTTTGTCAAGGACACAGTTGTCGGCGATGTTGCCAGAGTACGGGCAATTAAGGTAAAGAAAAATTACGGCTACGGCCGTCTCATGGAGGTGCTGACTCCGTCCGCAGACCGCGTAGAAGCGGCCTGCCCGTTGGCAAGGCAGTGCGGCGGCTGCACCCTGCAGGCGATGAGCTACGAAGCGCAGCTGGAGTGGAAGCGCAGAAAAATCGAAGGCAACCTGAAGCGGATCGGCGGTTTCCTGGACCTTGCGGTCGGCCCGGTCATCGGCATGGAGCATCCGTGGCGTTACCGCAACAAAACGCAGGTGCCGTTCGGCACCGCAAAGGACGGCTCCGTAACCGCAGGCTTTTACGCGGGACGCACCCACTCCATCATTCCGTGCGAAGACTGCCTGCTTTCCCCAGAGATCAACGAGGAAATTCTTTCCATCATCCGCGCCTTTATGACAGAGTTTAAAATCCCGGCCTACAACGAAGAAACCGGCACCGGCATCGTCCGCCATGCCCTGATCCGGAACGGCTTCTACACCGGTCAGATCATGGTCTGTCTTGTCATCAACAGTGAAATGCTTCCGCACGCGGAGGAGTTTGCTGCGCGTCTTGGCCGGATCCCCGGCATGGCATCCGTCTGCCTGAACATCAACCGGGAAAAAACCAACGTAATCCTCGGAAGCCGCGTCATCAACCTGTACGGCCCCGGCTACCTCGAAGACTGCATCGGCGAACTGACCTTCCGCATTTCCCCGCTCAGCTTTTTCCAGGTCAATCCCAAGCAGACCAAAAAGCTGTACGAAACGGCTTTGTCGTTTGCTGATCTGACCGGAAACGAAATTGTATGGGATCTTTATTGCGGCATCGGAACCATCTCGCTCTTCCTTGCCCAGAAAGCAAAAAAGGTGTACGGCGTCGAAATCATTCCGGCAGCCATTGACAATGCCCGCGAAAACGCGGTACGCAATCATCTTGAAAATACAGAATTTTTTGTCGGTAAAGCGGAGGAAGTTCTTCCGGACTGGTACCGGGAGCATGGAGAGCGCGCGGACATTATTGTTGTCGATCCGCCGCGGAAAGGCTGTGATGAATCTCTGCTTGCAACCATCGTACAGATGAGCCCAGAGCGTGTGGTTTATGTCAGCTGCGACAGTGCCACACTGGCACGGGATCTGAAATACCTGGCGGGGAATGGGTATCGGGTCGAGAACGTGCAGGGAGTTGACATGTTTCCTTGGAGTGGGCATGTGGAGACGGTAGTTCTTTTATCCCACAAAAAAGCCGACAGTTATATCCACATTGATGTGGAGTTTGGAGAGGGC
>CAJMMH010000123.1 GCA_905214365.1 uncultured bacterium | reverse complement strand
GGACAATGATCTGCCGGACATCATCATCGGCGGCGGTCTGACCAGTACTGAGCTTGTTACCTACGGCGCCGTGGAAGGACAATTGATGGATCTTGCTCCTTACGTCAACGAAACCTATATGCCGAACCTGGCCAAAACATATGAAGAACATCCGGAATACAAGTCCGCTGTTACAGATTCCGACGGACATATCTGGTCCCTTGGCTACATCAATGACCCGACCGACAAAGGCCAGATTCCGAGAGGCTTCCTGAACTATGACTGGTTAGAGCAGCTTGGACTGGAGGTTCCGACTACTCTGGATGAATTTGTGGATGCGCTTCGCCAGTTCAAGACCCTCGGCGATGACATTATTCCGCTCGGCGGTTCCTATACTTCCAACAATCCGTGTCTGACGATCCTGACTGCGTATGGCTACAACACCACCGATCCGACCGGTATGACCATCGCTCTGCGCAATGGAAAGGTTGTCCTTCCGGTTGCTGACCGCGAAGCATACGGTGAGTACTTAAAGACCATGAATACCCTGTATTCCGAAGGTCTGATGGATCCGGATTTCTTTACCACGGACAGCACAACCTCCAACGCGATTATCTCTGCCGGAAGAAACGGCTTCATTGCGCAGGCTCCTGGCGTTTACCTGTCTGATTCTTCCGCATGGTGGGGCTTTGCGCCGCTGACCAGCGAGTATCAGGAAACCCAGATGTGGCCGGCAAGCACCACTTCTGTCAACGCAGGAAACTTTGTTGTCAGCGCGGAGTGCGAGGACCCGGAACTGGCAGCTGCTTTTGCTGACTGGTTCTTTGAACCGACCGGACAGAACTATGAAATGTCCGGAAACGGCCCGGCAAGCACACAGACCGATTACCTGTACGGCGGCGTAAGCGGATTCGATGTTGACGCGGATACCAAGGCATTTACCTACAAAGATGTCCTGGACAATCCGAACCTTTACTCCAGCAACGGCGACTATGTAACAAAAAATATTGCGCTGTGGAGCTACAAGATCCTTGGCATGGGAAGCACCAGCAGTACTCTCGTCAGAGAACAGCTGCTCGGATGGCCGGAGGATACCCTGGACGACGGATATCCAGATATCTCCGCAATGGACGATCCTTCCGAGCTTCGTAAAGAACTGAAGGATACTGATATGTTCTTCCGTACCGCTCTTCTTGATACCCTGGTTCCTTATGTAGAAACTGGTTATCCGGGATATGTATATCTGGATGAGGATACCTCCCTGCGCGCAACCAACCTGTTAATGGTAATCAAGGAATACGCAGAGCAGGAATCCGCAAAATTCATCACCGGCGCAAGATCCTTAGATGAGCTTGACTCCTACTTCACCGAACTGGAAAAGCTTGGCGCAGACGAATACGTTCAGATCTATCAGGATTATTACGACAACATTCAGTAAAAAGCCCGGCGCACACAGCGTATCTTAAAGTGTGTTTGAAAAAAACAATTGTCAGCAGCAGGCTGCAGTTTTTATGCAGCCTGCTGCATCTTTTCTTCCAAAGTCTTTCAGAAAATGGGAAAATACGATACAATAGAAAGCGAAAGCAAAAACTGTCAGGATATCCATGACAGGCATGTGCTCCCGGAGAATCCGCTGCAAAAGCAGATATCGATCGCGTATGATTTTTATCCGATTCCGAAAGTACATCAAATTTGAAAGGAGACTTTTTATGTCAGAAATGAATGCTTCTTCCGCCGCATCCGGAGAACGCCGGATCGTAAATGGTTCGGTTCATGAGTTTGTCCAGTGGTATGACACGAACGGCAACATCATCAATGCCAGCGACGGCGGCATGATCTATGTTGACGGCGTGTACCACTGGTACGGCCTTGCGCTCCGTCCGATGGGATTTGCGCCGAAGGGCCGGGGCGGGCAGACGACAACAAAGGGCGTTGTTATGTACCGTTCCACGGATCTGTCCCACTGGGAATATGAAGGCGTTATCCTTGCCTGCAGCGACGATGAAAACAGCGTGCTGCGCTGCCCGATGCGCTTTGAGCGTCCGAAAATCCTCTACAACCAGAAAACCGGAAAGTACGTCCTGTGGTGTCACTTTGTCGGCTATCCGGGCGACCACGGAACGGAAATCGGAACCTCCGAAGCCGGCCTTGCCATCTGCGATACGGTAAACGGCGCCTATCAGTGGCTCGGCTACACCCGCCCGATCGATAACAAGGGATTAGTACGTGACTGCACCGTTTACCAGGATCACGACGGTCAGGCTTATTTCATTTATGACCGGATGGAAGCGGAAAAGAACCGCTGCCAGTATATCGTGCGTCTGAGTGACGACTACCTGTCCATGACCAACGACTACCGCCGCCTGGAGGAAGCCTTCTGGCGGGAAGCAGCTGCCATTGTCTACCATGACGGGTACTACTTTATGATTACCTCCGACCTGACCTCCTGGGCTCCGAACCAGGCAAAGTATTTCCGCTCGAAAACTTTGTTTGGACCGTGGGAAACCATGGGTGATCCCTGCATCGGCGATCTGGATCACACTACCTTCCATTCCCAGAGCACCTGGATTTTCCGCGTAGAGGGTACCGACCTGTGGATTCATATGGCAGAGCGCCACAATACCGAAAACTTCGAGCGCTGCTCCTACATCTGGCTCCCGATTCACTTTACGGATGACCATAAGCTGTATCTGTCCTATGAGGAAAGCTGGGTACTGCCAGAAGTGAAATAAGAAATGAAATAAGATTCATTTCTATCAGAAGTAAAATACTCCCCATCCTGCAGTCTCAAATGGTTCGTTAGAGTTTCTGCTCTATGGGGAGTATTTATTGTATCCGTTTTGTTATTATGATACCAGGCATTCAGCTTTCCGGCTGACTTTCAAACCTTCACATTGTTTTCAGTTTTGTTTCCCAAATGCAGCAACAGAAAACCGACTTTTACCTCCCGCTACCTTCCATTGCACCGCATACACCGTTTCCGGCTCTCCTTTATGATTGGAATGCGCGTACTCCTTCACGGTAATCTCCGGATTCTCCGGTACCTGCACCGTCAGGACAACATGAACACCGTCACGCGCTAACGTCACCTGATTTCCGTTTACTTCCGGCAAAATCTGCGTGACAAGATTTTCCGTCATCACTTCTGTCTCCGCAAATGTCTCCCCAGGCACAAACCGATCGCTTACCTGAAGATTTCCATTCTCCTGGTTAAACTGCAGCGTCCGGCTCAGCTTTTTTGCCAGACCTGCACTGTATGCCGTTTCCATGCCAATTGAGACATTCAGCATCCTGCCGTCCTGCACCGCATCAAATCCGCTGCACCGGTATCCGTCCCCTGCTTCCTGTCCGTTTCCGCCCAGAATCGGAACACTGTGACCGAACGAATTGCAGCAGAGAATTTCATACCGTCCCTCCCGGAAATACTGCTTTGTATACTCGCCGCTTCCAAGATCGGTCAAAAACAGCGTTCCATTGGTCTCATAAAGGAAATGGCCGATATCATTGTGGTTGTGGGACTCTCCATTGCTTCCTCCCTTGCAGGCAAATCCAACGGCATTTTCCGACTCGCAGACCGCCCACTGCGCTTCTGGCAGTACCGCGCAGAAAGAGACGCCCGGGTTTTCCTGCATAGCCGCCTTCTCTCCCGATTTTTGTTCGGACTGTTCCAGCTGCTCTGCGTATTTCTGTGGGAGTGTCAGATCCATTTGAAGCGCGGCAAACCGGTAGCAGCTGTCGTGGCAGAGTCCTGCCGCCTGGCTCATTGCCGGAATCCGCACATCCGGGTACGCCATTGCCAGTCCGCATGTCAGACCAACACGGAAACGATCCCTGCTGTTTCCATCGGAAAAGCAAAGTGTCCTGCCGTCCAAGAAAAAGCACTTTTCCTGGAACGATGCAATCTTAGCCCGTTTATCTCCGGCTGCGTCTTCCCTGACAAAGCCCCCCCACTCACCGCAGAGCAGATCTCTTTCTCCGTTGGAGTATTCCTTCAGTTCCCTCGCAAACTTTACAAAATACGTCATTCCGTACGTAAAATACCCCAGTCCCTCCAGGCATGCGCCGTCATCGGAAAATCCCGCAATATAATACAGCAGCGCATTGCACAGCCGGTCCAAGCATTGATTCAGCCGCTTTTTCTGATCTCTCAGCAGATGAAGGCACGCGCTTCCTACGCTTCCGCAGCAGACCGCATTCCAGTTATTCTCACAATGTTCCCAGTTGCGGTACGGAACCTCAGAGGAAAAGAACGGCGTAAATACTCTTGTCTCCACCTGCTCTGAAATCAATGTCCTTGTTTCTTCCGAAAGCAGACTGCCTAATGTATCACTCAGTTCGGAAAGAGTCTGCGCAGTTTCCGCAGAAAACAGATCTACCGTATGCTCCCAGTTTTCCTCTCTGCGGTCTACATGCGCCGGAAGCGCCCAGCAGCGTTCCTCACAGATATCCCGGATTACCGCTTCCAGTTTCTGAATCAGCACCGTCTCAACGGTTCCGGTTTCCTCCTGCTGCGCAAGCGCTTCCAGTCCAAGCACCGCCAGCATCTTTCTGCGGAAAAAGTAAACTGCTTCATACTGCGTACGATTTCCATTCTGCTCAAACAGGGCAAACAATGCCTCTGTAATTTCCGGCATCGGCTTATCAATCAGCCGCCCGGTCTCCTCCTTTACTTCCTGACGGAACCTCCTGGAAAATTCCCTTAGTTCTGCTGCACCTACCATATTCTGTTTTTCCCCCTTTATACCGCCGTAACCCCTGCCGGCGTCATTGTCCCAGCAAACCCAACGGTTGCCCGCAGACCATTGATTTCTACGTTTTCCTCGACCGGAATGACCAGACATTTGCGGCCATCGATCATCTGGGTGGTAATCATGTCCATGCATGCCGGATCAACCTGGATTTTAATTTCCGCGGTTTTGATATCTACCTTGCGCGACTTTACCACATTGGCAGCGACAAACGTGGCCTGTTCTCCCGCCTTTTCCTCGTAAATACGGTCAAACTGCTCCATCCGCTCCGCTTCTACGCCGCTCTCCTCCAGGATCCGTCTTACCTTCGGCTTGTCCAGCTTCAGCGGTTCCGGCTCTTCTTTATGCTCCTCAACGATGCTTGCCAGCTCTTCCTGAACCTGACGGACAACGGTGTACTCGCTGTCCTCTCCTAATGTCTCTGCCAGAATGTCCTGAAAGGTCTCTTTCTGGCACTTGAAGGACATCGGCGTCGGGCCTCCGATACAGCCGTCAATCCATTCTCCGTGCAGCTCTTCCGGCTTCTTGCTGTAGTAAAGCAGACTGTGGATATCCGCTGTCCGATCGTTAAATGCAGGGAACAAAAAGCCGTTCACCGGCAGCTCTACCCACCAGTCGCGCTCCCGCTCTTCGATGGAATTGCTGACCGCATTGTAGCAAAGCCCCGGCTCGGAAAGAACAACCGGGCAGATGCAGCAGACAATATACTCATACACGGTTTCCGATGCGTCATCCATCTCAATACCATCCGTTCCAACTCCCGGAACGTCGTAATTGGCATGAATCAGAACGATATAATAATTCTCTCCATATTCGTAATGATCGACTACGCTCTGGTAAAAGGTATCCAGTATTGCATCATCCTTCAGCTTACTGTTACGAAGCGCCAAAAGCAGCTTGTGGCCTTCGCCGGTCAGCTCCTGATCGATGGTATAATCCAGATTGTGCAGGTTCTTGCCGATCGGACCGGAAGTTGCTTTCTTGAAAATCTCATAATATTTAAAAATTTCATCCTCGGAAAGCGAAAAAAATGCCCGTCTTTCCTTCATCTGGATCTGCTTTTCTCCGTCCACATAGCAGCCGCAGATATAATCAATGGCATTGCCATCCTTTTTGAACTGCTTGCGGATCTCTGAAATTTCTTTACGATTCACTGTATTCTCCTTTTTTATTTCATGTGCTCTCACTCCGCCATCCGGCGAAGCCGGTTTACCAGCTCCGGCATTACCTGCGCAATCCGTTCCGCGTCTTCCCGCGTATTCGTTTCACAGAGAGACAGGCGGATGCTGCTGCGCGCATCCTTCGGTGTCAGGCCAATTGCGAGAAGGACATGACTCGGATCCAGTGAACCGGACGCACAGGCAGAGCCGGAAGACGCCGCAATCCCGTTCTGATCCAGGAGCATCAGCAGCGTTTCGCTTTCCACGCCCGGAAGCATGATATTTACATTGCTGGGAAGCCGGTTGCTTCTGCTTCCGTTCAGCTTTGCCTGCGGAATTGCTGCCAACGCGTCAATTAGATAATCTCTGAGCGCCGTCACATACACCGCGTTCTCTTCTATATGGCTGCACGCTTCCTCTAACGCAGCCGCCATTGCCGCGATAGCTGGAAGATTCTCTGTTCCGGCGCGCCGTCCGCGTTCCTGCGCGCCGCCCTCTATCAGACTGGAAACCGGAATTCCCTGCCGCACATACAACGCGCCGATTCCTTTCGGCCCATGGAACTTGTGCCCGGACAGAGAGAGCATGTCAAGCTTCATCGCATCTACATCAAGCGGAATATGCCCCGCTGCCTGAACGGCATCGGTATGAAACAACACACCTGCTTCCCGGCATACAGCGCCGATCTCCGCAACCGGCTGAATGGTTCCGATTTCATTATTTGCCGCCATCACCGAAACAAGCACCGTATCCCTGCGGATTGCCTGACGGACCTGGTCTGCCGTTATAAAGCCATCGCAATCCGGATTCAAAAGCGTAACCTCAAATCCTTCCTTCTCCAGCCGCCGCAGAGAATGCAGCACCGCATGATGCTCAAATGCAGTAGAAATCAGATGCTTTTTTCCCTTTGCCCGGCCAATCTGCGCCGCGGTCAAAATTGCCTGATTATCCGCTTCACTGCCGCCAGACGTAAAATAAATCTCCCGCGGCTGCGCGCCGATACACGCCGCAGTCTGCTCCCGCGCCTCCTGCAGCTTTGCCGCTGCCCGCTGTCCCTCTGCGTGAAGGCTGGACGGATTTCCGTAATATTCCCGCATGCACTCTGTCATCACACGCAGAGCGGTTTCGCTCATCTTTGTTGTCGCCGCGTTATCCGCATAAATATACCGCATCATTTCCTTCTTTCTGTCCGTGCTCCTGCAATGCCGCCACTCCTGTGCCGCACCCTGTTCTGCGGTCTGCAATCCATATCGGTCAGGACTTCCAATCAATCATACACCAGAGAAACTGGCATGCAGTCTGCATATTCATTACTCCTGACACGCTCCCTCGCCGGAAATCGGCGGTTTCGTCCCTTCCGCCAGAAGATCGGCCACACTGACGCTGGAAAGATAATCTTCAACCATCTGATCCAGATGCTGCCAGACTGGAAGCGTGTAGCAGCTGTCTGACTGGTCACAGGGACTTCCTTCACATGCCGGACACTTTACCGGGCGCAGACTTCCCTCCGTTGCCTTGACAATCATCGCGATGCTGCACTTTTCCGGCGGTTCTGCCAGACGGTAGCCGCCGTTTTTGCCGCGCTGGCTGACTACCAGCCCTGCCCGGTTCAGACAGCCGGTAATCATCTCCAGATATTTCATGGAAATATGCTGACGGTCCGCTACGTCCCGGAGCGAAATATATCCCTCTTCCTCATGCTGGGCCAGATCAAGCATGACACGCAGCGCATAGCGGCCTTTTGTCGAAATCATCATGTATTTATCACCTCATGCCGCGGACAGTCTTTCCTGTCCCAGCCAGTTATTTTTGTGATCTGCCGGTTTTAGTCTGCCGGCCATTCACTGGTTCCTGCTCAGTTTACCATATCTGCGATTCGTTTGCAAACTTTTCATGGACTTTTTCCCACCATTGCGATATGATATAGAAAATGTGTTGCTGCTCACGCTCTGTACAAACAGCAGCGGGAACTGCCATACTTCGCATGCAGAACCGGCAAATTCTCAGTCCGTCTGCCCGCAAACTGCTTCTGGCAGGCAATTAACTGCAGCGGCGTACGCACAAAAAATTCTGAGAGTACGTTTCATGTGCTCTCGGAAACTTTTTGTGCTTGATTTTACGAGAAGATTTTTTGTCAGATGTGTTCAAATTTTT
>CAJMMH010000122.1 GCA_905214365.1 uncultured bacterium | reverse complement strand
TGCCGCCCATATGGATGAGATCGGCTTCATGGTAAAGAAAATTGAGGAGGACGGCCGGCTTCGCGTCTGCAATGTCGGCTGGAACTGGACTGCGTCCGCCTATAATACCCGCGTGGTATTCCGCAACGGCGTATACGGCGTTGTCAGCTGTACAGGAAATATCGAAGAGGCTCACAATGATCCGAACTGCCTGTTCATTGATATCGGTGCGAAATCCAAAGAAGACGCGATGAACTATGTCCATGTCGGCTCTGTCTGCGGTTATTGCGGAGAATATCTCCCACTGCAGAATCACCTCGCATGCTCCAAGACATTTGATGACCGTGTCGGCTGTTTTCAGTTAATTGAAGCACTGAGAGAAAATGACGGAAGCTATCCGAATGATATTTACTATGTATTTACCGTTCAGGAAGAGGTCGGCTGCCGCGGTTCCAAAACAACTGCCGAGCGGATTCAGCCGGATATCGGTATTGCCGTTGACGTAACTCCAGCTCATGATTATCCATGCGACCTTCAGGGCAGCAACACCATCGGCGCCGGGATCGCGGTGAAGTACGCGGATCCTTCTGTTCTCTGCGATGAAGATGTGATTTCCGCAATGGAAGAATGCTGCCGGACCGAGCAGATTCCGTTCCAGCCGGAAGTCATCGATAAAGGCGGCTGCGATGCTTCAAGCATGAATCTTTCCCACTATGGTGTACGTACCGGCGGTATCTCCGTTGTCACCCGCTACGCCCACTGCAGCAGCAGCGTGATTTCTCTGGATGACGCGGAAGCCGGTATCCGCCTGTGTACAGCATTTTCAAAGCATGTCTTTTCTTTCTAAAGGAGTATCTCTATGAGCAGCCATACTTATCCCTGGCCATATGCCGATGAAACCGGAACGCGCACGGAGCTTTCCTGCGATGTGCTGGTTCTCGGCGGCGGGCTTGCCGGATGCTACGCCGCGATTGCCGCGGCGCGGCGCGGACAGTCTGTTATTCTTGTTGAAAAAGGTGCCATTGAACGAAGCGGATCAGCCGGAACCGGATTTGATCACTGGGAATCCGCCTGCACCAACCCCTGTTCCGGCGTAACTGCGGAAGAAATCGCAAACGCCTACGTCCGCGAGCAGGACTGGTACAGTAATGGAATCGCCCACTATATTGAATGTCAGGAGGGCTACGACCGTCTGCTTGACTTAGAATCCTTCGGCGGCAAAGTCCGTGATACGGATGACGAATTTGCCGGAGCGGCCTTCCGTGATGACAGAACAAAGCTGATGTTCGCGTATGATTACAAAAACCGCTTTACGCTGCGTGTCTGGGGCTCCACGTTTAAACCGGCCCTGTACCGTGAGCTGAAACGCCTTGGCGTCACTCTGTTAGAACATACCGAAGCTACTGCTCTGCTGACTGCCATGGATCACGGCAAAAAGCGTGGTGTCGGCGCCTGCGCAATGGATGTCCATACCTGCCGTTTTTATGTGCTCCGCGCAAAAGCGACTGTACTTGCCATGTCCCGCCCCGCCAGAGTCTGGCTGTTTGACGCAGACCAGCCCGGGCTGTGCGAATTCCGTCCGTTCCAGAGCATCGGAAGCGGACATGCGATGGGATGGCGCGCCGGTATTGAGTTTACCATGATGGAAAAATCAGTCCGCGCCGAGTATTCTGCTGCCGGACGCAGTTTTCCGGCCTACGGAACCGGCAATAACCACAATACCTGGTATGCCGCAACGATGGTTGACGCGCGCGGTGTTGAAATCCCATATGTGGACCGCGACGGCAATGAACTGAAATCGGTTCTGGACCGTTATCTGCCGGCTCCCGGTCAGAAGTTCTTCCTGAAAGGCGGCGTAATTGATAACCCCAAATACGAATACCGCGGACCGGAAACGCTTGATTTTGATGAGCTGATGCGCCGCGGCTACCAGCTCCCGTTTTACGCGGACCTGAGCCGCATGCCCGATGAAGAGCGCCGGGTCATCTGGGGCATGATGGTCGGAGAAGAAGGAAAAACCAAAATTCCGATTCTTCAGAATTACACTGCGCGCGGTTTTGATCCGAAGAAGGATATGCTTCAGAGCTATGGAACCGGCTGGCAATCCGCAAACTTCCTGGAGCAGGAACGGCAGTTTTTCGGCGCTCCGGGCGGCATTCTTCACGACTGGGATTTAAAGACCAATCTTGACGGAATCTACGCTGCCGGAGATCAGCTGTATGCTTCTGACTGCGCCGGATTTGCCTGCGCAACCGGTTATTATGCCGGCCGAAAGGCTGCCGCGGCCGCTGCTTCCTCTGTCCTTCTTCCCTACGATCCGTCTGAGACGGATCAGGAGCAGGCACGGCTGTACGCGCCGCTTTCTGTCACGGACGGCGTCAGCTGGAAAGAACTGAACCAGGCAATCGCGAAAGCTATGCAGAATTACTGCGGCGGCGTCCGCTGTGAAGCGCTGCTTTCCGAGGGACTGGATCTTCTCAATTCCTATGAAACAGAAATTGTCCCGCAGCTTACTGCGTCCAATCCGCATGAGCTGATGCGGGTTCACGAGGTGCTTGATATCCTGACCGTTGCAAAGCTTGTCATCCACGCTTCCATGCACCGCCGCTCCAGCTCTGCGCCGCTCTGCTTTTCCAGAAGCGATTTTCCGGCTCTGGACCCGAGTTCCGACCGCTGCCATATTGCGCTTCACCAGGAAAACGGCAGCGTCATTGAGCGCCGCGTCCCGCTTGATTTCTTTGGTGATCTGAAATCAAATTACGAAGTGCATAACGCGGACTATATTGAGGAGGCAAAACGATATGGAACACAATGAATTTGGTCTGGAACCGGAATCCTGCAGCGTTCGCCCGCTCTCCTTTGACGATGGCCTGTGCATTGGCTGCGGCCGCTGCGCTGCAGTCTGTCAGTGCGATATTCTCTTTCCTTCTCCGGAAAAAGGGGTACATCCGCTCGTTATCTATCCCGGCGAATGCTACTACTGCGGAGCCTGCGTCATGGCATGTCCGCGTCCCGGCGCAATCACCCTGAATCACCCGCTCCGCAACCGTGCGAAATTTGTTCCGGTGATCCCGGAAGCTTCTGAAACCAACGAATGTTAGTGTGTCTGAAAAAGACTTTCTGAAAGATATACGCGCAAAACGCTGATTTTAGATAAAGCGAAACGCGCTCTCTCCAGCAGAAAAGACCGTAAGCGCCTTTTTTCAAAGGTACTTACGGTCTTTTATTCGTTTATCTTCAGTCAGTCAACCATCTGTTTTCTGTTCCTTTCAGAAAGCTTCCTGCATCCGATTTTCTGCTCAGAGAACAGCTGCCTCTGCGCCGCTCTCAAAACAGGCGGAATCGATCTCTCCAATCAAAGGTTCTGCCATCCCTCCGGAAGGTACTTCTTTGTGTTGCGGATCATGGTCTTCAGCAGGGTCTCTGCGTCTGCCTTGCTGCAGGTTACTAACGGATCGCGGCGGAACGCACGAAGCATTACATCGTAATCGCAGGTCAGCGCTGCCTTCAGCACGTCCTCATGGTTCATTACGTGCGGCAGGATCAGCTCACGGATCTCATCGGTCAGCGGTCCGGCAACAACCGGAGTAATGCTGTCTCTGGAGAATACTGCATTGGTCTCTACGACTGCAGATGCCGGCAGATTCGGAATCTGAAGCGCAGTATTCGGAATGTTTACGTTGCTGATCATACGGGTCAGGCCGCACAGAGCCTTGATCAGAAGGATTCCTTCCTCGCCTGACGGCTCAAGCTTGATTTTTTCTTCTCCGCTTACCATCTTACGGCTCTTTTCCAGACGATCCTGCAGATCCTTCTTTCTCCATGCAACGGTAGTCAGGCCAAACTTCCAGGAAGCAACAGTCTCCGGATCCTTCAGGTAAATCGGCGGCATAAACTCAGCCAGATGACGGTCTCCTGCTGCAGCAATCCATCCATAATGATTGAACAGATCGAACTTTACGCAGTGCGCGCAGCTGAAGCTGGAGTTCATCCAATGCTTTTCCCCATCGATAAAGCCCTCTTCAAAATGTTCATCAATATAATGACGATATACCGGGAACAGATCAATTCCCTTGTACGATGCACGGTCAAACCAGGTAAAGTGGTTCAGTCCGAGAACATTTACCATGATGTCCTGACGCTTGATATCCTTCAGACCAAGCTCGTGCTCCGCAATCTTTGCCAGAAGAGTCTGGGTTCCGAATACCTCATGGCAGCAGCCAAATGCCTTGATCTCCGGGAATACATGATACAGAGTCTTCACGCACAGAGACATCGGATTGGTGTAATTGATGACCCATGCCTTCGGCGCGTATGCCTTTATTGCCTCCGCAATCTCAACAAACATCGGGATGGTACGCAGCGCACGAACCATTCCGCCAGGACCTGCGGTATCGCCGACAGACTGATAAATGCCATACTTCTCCGGCTCATGTACATCAGATTCCATCTCGTCGAAGGTTCCCGGAAGAATCGAAATAACAACAAAATCACATCCAGTCAGCGCTTCCTGCAGAGAACCTGCTACTACATAGTTCCACTTGCCGACTGCCTCGTCCATTGCGGAAATCTTATTTCCGATAATCTCATTGGCCTTTGCGGCCTCCTGATCAATATCGTAAAGAACAATAGTTCCACTCAGTGCCGGCTCAAGCGCCAGGTCACGCATAAAGGTCCACGCCCATCCTCTGGATCCACCGCCAATATAGGCAATACGGACATCACTCATCTTTCCATTGCTGTAAGTCATTGTTTTCCTCCTTATACAGTTCATCCTATCAGATGTCCATGAACCCACTCATTCATGGCTGCTATCCAGGACTTTTTTAACATCTTGTCAACAACTTCTGTATTTGCTATTATAAAGCTAATCCGTGCAAATTTCTCGGCTTTGTTTGCCTTTTTTTGGATAAACTAGAACAAAATTGACTTTATCAACCGCTCATTTTCCTCTGGTATTCCCGGAATCCTGCATATCCAGACACAACGGGACTCCGGGAGCACACGATCTGGAGCGTGTTTAAAAAAAGGCTCCAGAAAGGAAGGTTACTTATGTCTGAATCCAATTTTTTTCCAGAAAACGCGGCAGAATCTATACTCTCTCCTGCATCCGGCACTGCTCCGGAAGCGATCTCTTCACCGCTTTCTGCTTCAGCCGCTTCCATTAGCGAATCGTTTTCCGATGTGCCGATTCCGGTTTCCGGTCGCCCCGGCACTTCCGTCCACGATGCTGGTTCCTTTTCCAACACGATCTATTTTCAGCTCAATACCAGCCGGTATCAGCTGGAAGAGGCCGTCCGCGTCGGCTCCTACGCCATGAAATACCGTCATTACCACGCAACTTATGAAATCTACTACCTGATGGAAGGACAACGCTATTACTTTATCGACCGGAGCGTTTTTTCAGTCCGCCCAGGCAGCCTTGTCTTTGTCCGGAAGAACCGGATTCATAAAACCTCGCAAGCGGAAGGAGACCGGCACCGCCGCCTTCTGATCGAAATTGACGCAGCCTGTATGGATCGGTGGCTGTCTGAAATGGCAGGCGGAAAGCTGTCCGCATTATTCCACGATGATCAATGCGTTCTCACGCTGACCGCCGACCAGCGCGCCGTCCTCGAAGCCAAACTGAATGAAATCCGGCTGGAAGCCGAAAAAAAAGAAGAAGGCTGGGAAGAGATGGTCGAATATCTGCTGCGTCAGATCCTTCTGTTCTCCTTCCGTGTGAAAACATCCGGCACAATCGCTTCAGAATCTGCCGCACGAGAATCCATTTCTCCATTTCCGGACTCTGAAAAAATCCGCACAGTCAACCGAGTTGCCGGTTATCTGGCAGATCATTACTGGGAACAGACCTCGCTTGACGAGCTTTCCTCCCGATTCTTTATCAATAAGTTTTATCTGAGCCGTATTTTCCGCCAAGTCACCGGTTTTACCATGCGGGAATATCTGCACATCCAGCGGATTCAGAAAGCGCAGGAGTTTCTGCGCAGCAGTCAGCTTCCGATTACGGAAATCTCACTTTCCGTCGGTTTTGAAACTGTCAGCTATTTTGAGAAAATCTTTCGCCGCTACTGCTCGCAGTCTCCCCGCGAATACCGGAACACTCATCAGAAATCGAAGCATCCGGCAGAGTCCGGTTATCAGACTGCAGACCACGATCGGGCAGAAGCTCAGACAAACTTACCGCAATAGCGGTTGACAGCCGGAACCACCATGATAACGATCAGCTACCGGAACCACCGCGGTAACTCCCGGTTCCGGATGCGCGACACGGATTCCCGTGTGATAAGCCCATTCCAACGGCTCCTGTTCAATCATCTGCGCTGCCGGTCCGTACCGGTACTCGCCCTCTCCGTTCAGAAGAATCACGCGATCCGCATTGGCTGCCGCATACTCCGGACGGTGCGTATTAAAAATCACAGCAAGCTTCTGCTCCTGCTTCAGCCTCTCTGTCAGCGCAAAGATCCGCAGGCAGTTCCGGTAATCCAGCCCGGCCTCCGGCTCATCCAGAAACAACACGGACGGATCGCAGACAAGCGCCCTTGCAAGCATCACCAGCTGCAGTTCCCCGCCGCTGATCCGGCTGCAAAGCTTTCCCTTCAGATGTGTAATCTCCAGACGTTCCATCCAGTTCTGCACGGCCAGATGATCGGCACGGCCAGGCTGTGCAAACAGAGAATGGGTTCCGGTTCTTCCAAGAAGTATCATCTCTTCCACGTTCACCGCGTACACATTCTCTGCCTTCTGAGGAACATAACCTGCCATCCGCCAGAACAGCTTCCTGCCGCTTCCTTTTGCGGTTTGGGACACTGCGGTTCCATCCGCCAGCCGCAGAACGGTCTGCCCGCTCTTCCAGGGAAGAAAGCCCATCACACACCGCAGAAGCGTACTCTTCCCCGCACCATTCGGTCCGACCACTGCGATTCCTTCTCCGCCTTCACAGGAAAACGAAAGATCATGAAACAGAAGGCGGTCTCCATATCCAAAGGAAGCATTTTTTACCTCCAGCTTTTCCATCACCGCTTTCCACTCCCTTCCCGGCTGCTTCCTTTCATACCATTTCTTTATGCCGCTTTCTTTTATGCCCTTCCGTCCAGTCCGCTCTTCTGCAGACAAAACAGAAACAGCGGAGCTCCGACCGCGGCAGCCAGAATCGCCGCCGGAATCTCCGCTGCGGCAATGCTTCTCGCTGCCGTATCAATTAGCAGCAAAAAGACTGCGCCCGCGCACATCCCGGCCGGAACGGTCTGTCTGCAGTCATTTCCGTACCGCATCCGGCACACATGGGGAATCAGAAGCCCGATCCAGCCGATCTGGCCGCACGCGGCTACAACCGCGGATGTCGCAGCCGCTGCCGCCGCGGCTGCAAGGACACGGACAATCGCTGTATGTACGCCAAGCGAACGCGCTTCTTCCTCTGACAGCATCAGCGCGTTCAGCTTCCAGCGAAGCAGCCAGATCACTCCGCTTCCAGCTGCAATCCACCCGATCCCGATCCGCACATTCTGCCATGTCACCGTATTCAGGCTGCCCATCAGCCAATGCGTAATCTCCGGAAGCTTATCCTGCGGATCCGCAACATACTTTACCAGTGAAAGCAGCGCGGCAAACAGCGAACTCACAACCATTCCCGATAAAACCAGACGCAAAACCGGATTGCCGGTTCCCCTGCTTCCGATCGCCGCAGCCAGCCCAAACGCAGCCATACCTGCAGCCATTGCCGTCAGCTGAATCCCCAGCCCGTCCATCCCCGCAAGAATCGCGAACGCCGCTCCAAAGGACGCGCCATTGGCGACACCAACTGTGTCCGGCGTTGCCAGCGGATTGGCGCAGACCGCCTGCATTGCGCTTCCGGCTGCCGCAAGTCCTGCCCCTGCTGCCAGTGCAAACAGAATGCGCGGAAGACGGATCTGAAACACAACCCTGAGAATCACCGATGCCTGCGGGTTCTCCGCCGCGAGAGCTGCCTGGTCAAAGACCGCCTGGTACAGCTGTCTCCCGGTCACCGGATACCGTCCCACACACAGACTGACCGCAGCCAGTACAGCTGGCATCTGCCTCCCGGAGAAAAGCCGGGGCGTGA
>CAJMMH010000121.1 GCA_905214365.1 uncultured bacterium | reverse complement strand
CGTAACCGCGCTTGTTCTAAGTCAGAGGCGTATCCGCCGATATTTTGTCCTGCCGTTTAAAGCGGCTGGGAAGCACGTGACTTTAATCATGTGAGGTTCACTAAATCAGCCGCACTCCAGACGCTTTCAAGTTCCTCCTGTGCCGCATCCGGCTTTGCAATCCGCAGATTCGCTGCTATGCTGTCGTGGAACAGATGCGTTTCCTGTGTCATAAAGCCTTCCAGATCCCTCAGATTCGCAGTATTGACCTTCTGTACAGGAACATCGGAAACAGAAACACATCCCTGCTTTACCTCCCAGAACCGCATAAACAGCTTTAACAGCGTTGATTTTCCGCTTCCGCTTTTTCCGAAAATCCCAATCACCGCATGCTGCGGAACCATTAGCTGTCACTATCTTTCCCGGTTATGATAACATAACCGGGAATAAAAGTTAAGATTTGCACCTGCATGGAAAGTCTTTCGCTCCACTCTAAAATTTCAGGCTATCCTCGGTGAATAAAAAATAGCTTTTACTGACCCTCTGATTCTTTAAACGCGCTCTGCAGCTTATACCTCTCCAATCAACCACGCCTGTTTCCCATCCCGCACGAATACCGGAAGGGTATCCAATTCCGCGTGAACGAAAAGCGTCTGTCCGCCGGTATATACCTTTCCGCTTCGCGCATCAGTCCAGTCCGCTCCTGCCGGGAGATAAACCGCTCTGTCCCGCGCACCCTCATGGCAGACTGGCGCGACCAGGATATCCGGGCCGTAGCAGTATTCATCGGTAATGTCCCAGCATGCCGGATCATCCGGGAACTCATAAAACAGCGCACGGATCACCGGACTTCCGCTTTCATGCGCTTCCCGCATTAATTCTCTGCTGTAAGCTCTCATCTTTTCGCGGATACTGATAAATTTCTTCATAATTGCATAAATCTCGTCTCCGAAACTCCAGATCTCGTTGTCCGCTCCGGTCCACTCGCGTACCTCTCCCGCTTTATTTACAATCTGCTGCGCTGGCTGACGGCAGCCATGAATCCGCATTACCGGGCAGAAGGTGCCAAACTGGAACCAACGTACTAACAGCTCACGGAACTCCGGCTTTTCCACCCAGCCATTATGAAAACCGCCGATATCGGTAGTCCACCACGGGATTCCGGCCAGTCCCATATGGATGCCGGCACAGATCTGCTTGCGGAAATCTTCATAGGTAGACATGATATCCCCGGACCATACTAACGCGCCGTATTTCTGGCTTCCCGCCCACGCGCACCGGATCAGATTTACCACATCTTCCTGTCCGCTCTCCTTTTGACCTTCATAAAACAGTTTCGCGTATTCGCGCGGATAAATATTGCCGACCTTTTCTACCGGTCCCGCATAGTACCGGTAAGTCTGATATTCATAGGTTCCAAACTCCGGCTCTGCCTCATCCAGCCAGAATGTCCGGATGCCAAGATCCGCATAATTCTTTTTGCATTTCTTCCAGACGTATTTCCGTGTCCTCGGATTGGTTGCGTCCATAAATACATTATTTCCATGAAAAACCATCTGAACATCAATTCCGGAATTGCTCTTTACCAGAAGTCCCTGCTGCTTCATTTCTTCATAATTTTCGCTGCGCCAGTCAATCTGCGGCCAGACTGATACCATCGTTTCAACGCCCAATTCATGTAAACGGCTTACCATTTTCTCCGGCTCCGGAAAATACTCTTCATCAAACCGGTAATCGCCGCATCTCGGCCAGTGATAGTAATCAATCACCAGTACATCCAACGGAATTCCTCTCCGGTGATATTCTTCCGCAATGTCAATAACCTGCTGCTGATTATAATAGCGAAGCTTGCACTGCCAGAATCCAAGTCCATACTCCGGCATAATGGGGGCTCTTCCCGTTACTGCTGAGTAGTTCTTTTCAATCTCCAGCAGACAGCCTCCCGCTGTGATCCAGTAATCCAGCTGGTCTGTGGACCAGGCCTCCCATTCGGTCGTATTCGCGCCAAAATGCACCTCGCCGACCGCCGGGTTGTTCCATAAAAATCCATAGCCAAGGCTGGACACATAAAATGGAACGCTCGCCTGCGAATTGCGGTGCGCCAGCTCCAGGTTGCAGCCTTTCAGATCCATGCGCTCCTGCTGATACTGACCCATTCCGTAAATCTTTTCTCCTTCATTCGCAAGGAATGAAGCTTTCAGATAAAAGCTTCCTCCTGGCTGTGAACGATAATATCTTGCTTTCAGGCAAAGCGCGCCGCCATTTGGAATTTCTCGCAGGAGCACCTGATTCTTTTCATTATAAAAAGTAATCTGCAGCGCATGTCCCCAGGTCTGCACCGCCAGTTTCGCGCGGATCTTTCCATTTGCAATCTGTGCATGATATTCATCGTCAATTGTTATTTTTACACCGCACTGAGCCACCGGCTCTGTCAGCGCACTCTGTTCTTCACTGATCTCTCCTAACATCCGGCTCCTAACGCGCAGGCTGTTTTCACCCCACGCTTCCACCTGAAGCGTCTCTCCGTTTTCACGGAAAATCAATACGCCATTTGTTTCTTCAAAAAATCCCATACACTAAATCCCGCCTTTCTTTTTTTCACGATTCAGAGCTGTTTTTATCCTTTTATCCCCAAAATCAGGTCATTCATCCCCGAAACCGGGCATTGCTGTCCCTTTTATGCTATGATAACATCATCTGGTGAATCCGAAAAGGAGGTTTTTATGAATTTCTCATTTTTTTCAAAATCAGCCGAACGCCAAACGGCCAAGAAACCGCGTTATCATACCGGACAGAATTGTCTGTTTATGCTTCGGCTTGGGAAAAAAGAATGTCCGTCAATCTTTTTCACAGCAGCGGCACTGATCGTTCTCAACACCGGACTGCGGCTGCTGGAGCTGTTTACTGCTCCTGCGCTTCTGAATGCCGTGCAAACGTCTGAGACGATCACGCAGATGCTTGGTACTGTTCTTCTCTTCAGCAGCGGAACCATTGCTGTCAGCGCGCTGATCCGCTACCTGAATATCGGACTGGATCCCAAAGCTATTCAGGTCCGCACCGGCTTCAAACGTCTTCTGGACCTCAAGCAGGCTCAGACCTCCTTCTGCAATATGCAGAATCCCGACTTTTTTTCCGCCGCGAAACTGGCAGGCGATGCGGTCAGCGATAATCAGAGCGCCGGAGAAGCAATCTGGTCTACGCTGATTCAGCTATTTACTTCGTTGTTTTGTTTTCTGGCGTATCTGATGATTTTAACCGGAATCCGGCCGGTTCTTCTGCTTCTTACCGCGGCCGCTTCCGCCGTCAGCTATCTGATCGGCAACTATATGAGCGACTGGAAAACCAGACACCGCGATGAACAGAATGAAGCCTCTAAGATTTTACACTATTTAAATAAACAACTCAGAGATCCAAAGGCAGCAAAGGATATCCGCATCTTTGGCCTTCAGCCCTGGCTGAATGATTTATACCGGCAGGCGTTTGGCCGGCTTATGAATTTCCGGTTCCGTGTTGAACAGCACGAATTCTGCGGCAGCCTGGCCGATGTTCTCCTGGTTCTGCTCCGCAGCGGCGCCGCCTATGCCTATCTCATTTATGAAGCAGCTTCCGGCCATATGGGCGCGCCGGAGTTTCTTCTCTGCTTTACCGCCGTGAGTGGATTCGGCTCCTGGATTGCCAATATCCTCAGCCAGTGCTCTGCGCTTCACCGGCAGAGCGCGGACCTTTCCGCCGCGCGGGAATTTCTGGAATTCCCGGAACCGTTTCTGTTTGAAAATGGAAAGCCGCTGTCAGTCCGCCCGGATGATCCCGTTGAAATTATACTGAAAGATGTTTCATTCCGTTATCCAAACGCAGCAAAAGATACACTGTCACACATCAATCTGGCACTCCATCCGGGTGAAAAGCTCGCCGTTGTCGGACTCAACGGTGCCGGAAAATCAACACTGATCAAACTGATCTGCGGCTTTCTTGACCCGACAGAGGGCACAGTTCTTCTGAACGGACAGGATATCCGCCAATATAACCGACGGGATTATTACAAATGCTTTTCCGCGGTTTTCCAGGAGTTTTCGCTTCTTGCCGCCACGGTTGCCGAAAATGTTGCGCAGAGTCTGGCTCCTGACCGCGCGCTTGTTTCTCAATGCCTGAAAAAAGCCGATCTGGAAGAAAAAATTCAGTCGCTCCCTCAGGGAATGGATACGCATCTGGAGCGCTCTGTCTATCTGGATGCCGCCGAGCTTTCAGGCGGTCAGCTCCAGAAGCTGATGCTTGCACGCGCATTGTATAAAAACAGTCCGGTTCTTCTGTTAGATGAACCAACCGCCGCGCTTGATCCGATAGCGGAAAGCAATATCTACCAGATGTATCAGCAGCTGACCGCCGGGCGTTCTTCGGTCTATATTTCTCACCGTCTGGCATCCACCCGGTTCTGTGATCGGATTCTGCTGCTGGAAAATCACCGGATTGCAGAGGAAGGAACTCACGAAGAGCTGCTTCAACTCGGCGGACGCTATGCGGAATTATTCGACGTTCAGAAAAAGTATTATCAGGAATCCGGCTCCTCATCCGGCAATGATATATCAAAAAAGGAGGCACAGCCTTATGAAGCATGAAGTCTTATTCTATAATCGGAAAGCATTCCGGTTCTGGTGGCAGACATCGCCGTTTATGATTCTTTCTCTCTTGGGATATACCGTAACGGCAGCTGTCGGTCCATGCCTGACAGTCTGGTTTTCCGCCCGGCTGATTAATGAGCTTGCCGGTTCCGGTGACCCAAAACGAATGGGCGGCTTTGCTATTGGCGCGCTCCTTTCCGCCGCGGGACTTTCTCTGCTTTCACGCGCGTTCAAGCATGTATATCAGTATTATAACGCACCGCTTTTTACCTATATTGACCGGGCATTTTCTGAAAAATTTATGTCGATGGATTTCTGCGATGCCGACAGTCCGCATACCAAAGCGCTTTATGACGAAATCTGTCAGTACATGAACTGGGCCGGTTGGGGCCTGCCGCGTATCCCGGAACAATTAGAGCAGATGTTTTCCGCTGTATCACAGACAATAGGCTCCATTGCGTTATCAGCATCTTTCTTTTTCCTGCCTGTTTCGTCCCAAAGTCCGCTCGCATGGATGAATCATCCGCTCTGCGTTCTGATTCTTCCTACTGCTATGATTCTTCTGATCAGCCTGTCCGCCTTCTGTCTGAAACGGGCAGATGAAGCATGGAACCGGATGGGACAGGACGCAACGCTTACCAACCAGCTGTTTTCCTTTTCTTTTAATCTGGTCACCGACCGCAAACGGGCTGCCGATGTCCGCCTGTACCGGCAGGATCGGATTGATTTTCTGAAACAGGGAAAGCGTATTTTTACGGATGACGGTGAATACGGCAGAATGGTCCGCGGCTCCTTTGGTCTTTTTCAGGCTGCGTCTGATGTTACGGTTCGCGGCTTTGCCGCCATTGTTTCTGTCTTTGTCTGCCTGAAAGCATGGGGCGGCGCGTTTGGCATCGGATCAGTCACGCAGTATATCAGCGCTATGACCTCGCTTTCCGCCGGACTTGCTTCCCTCGTATCTGTTATCAACAGTATGCGGACAAACACGCCTCATCTGAAACGGGTCTTTGAATTGCTGGACCTTCCCAATCGCATGTATCAGGGTTCCCTGACCGTCGAAAAGCGCAGCGACCGGCGTTACGATGTGGAATTCCGGGATGTTTCTTTCCGCTATCCGGGCTCTGATACTGACGTGCTGTCCCACGTTTCTCTCCGGTTCAAAATCGGAGAGCGACTGGCCATCGTCGGCGAAAACGGCTCCGGAAAAACAACCATGATCAAGCTTCTGTGCCGCCTGTATGACCCGACTGAAGGCGATATTCTGTTAAATGGAATCAGCATCCGCAAATACAACTATCAGGACTATATGTCTATTTTCTCCGTTGTATTTCAGGATTTTCAGCTGTTCTCGCTCCCGCTTGGACAAAATATCGCAGGCAGCACAGAATATAACCACAGCCGCGCGATGCAGTGTCTGGACGATGCCGGACTGAAATCACGGATCGGCTGTATGCCAGACGGACTGGATACCTTTTTGTACCGGCAGCTGAATCAGAACGGCATAGAGTTTTCTGGAGGCGAAGCGCAGAAAACAGCAATTGCGCGCGCCTTGTACAAGGATGCTCCATTTATTATTCTCGATGAACCAACCGCCGCGCTTGATCCGATCTCCGAGGCAGATATCTATTCCCGGTTTGACACACTTATTGAAAACAAAACCGCGGTCTACATCAGCCATCGGCTCTCCTCCTGCCGTTTCTGCGATAAAATCGCAGTCTTTGACCATGGCCATATCGTCCAAACCGGAACCCATGACGAGCTGGTCTCGCAGGAAGGAAAATACGCACAGCTGTGGCAGGCGCAGGCGCAGTATTATACATAATTTCAATTATTTCCGGCTGCGTCCGTGTGCCGCTGCCCGATCCGCAAAAGCGAAAAAGCAGCGCCTGACGGCTCTTGCGGCAGACATAATAAATCTCTGGCATTACTGCGGCAGCAGCACTTCTGTCGTAAATGCCCCATCCTCGCTGTTGCGGCTGATGTAGCCGCTGTACCGCTCTACAATTGCATCGATCCGGACCAGTCCGAATCCATGGCCGTTTCCCTTTGTTGTACAGAAACGGCCTCCTTCTTTTTTCTGCTTTTTTCCGGCAGTCCGGTTTGTGAAAGACATATAAAGCTGCGTATTTTTCATATCCATATATACCCGGATTTGTCTCTCTTCGGGCGGCAGACCAACACAGGCTTCAATCGCATTATCAAACAGGTTTCCGATAATAATACAAAGATCTAGCTCGGAAGTCGTAAGCGCCACCGGCACATGTGCGTCTGCAATTACTTCTATTTTCTTTGACTTAGCAAGAGAAATTTTACTGTTCAGGATTGCATCCGTCATCCGGTTTCCGGTTTTGATCACCGTATCTACGGTTGACAGATCAGTATCCAACTCATCCAGATACAATCTTACCGCCTCTAAATCTCCCTGTGCCGCATAGCTTTTCAGCACCTGGATGTGATTCCGGTAATCGTGCCGCCAGCCCCGGATCTGCCGGTACATGTTGTCAACCTCCTGGTAATGTGTCTGAATCAGCTCGGTCTGGTATGCCGCCAGCTGTTTATCAATCTGCTTTGCAATCCATCTGGATATCCGTCCCATCTTCATTTCCTCCTGATTTCCGCCGGTACCTGCTGCTTTACCGCCAGTTCATACCATGTAAGAACCTGTCCTGCTTCTTCCTTGGATAATTTTTGCAGCATACTGTTCTTTACGAAAACAGCAATCAGAAATTCCGGATAAACGCACGGTTCGCCGCTTCATACAATCCGCGGGACAGCGGAACCGCTGTTCCGTCCTTCAGATACAGATCTGTCTTTGTTATCTTTCTTACATATCGCAGATTTACAAGATAGGAACGGCCTGCCCGGAAAAAGCTGTCATCCAGCTCCGCTTCCAGCTGGCTCAGTGTTTTCTTTACTGTAATATCCTCGTCCGCATGAATTGTAATATAGTTCCGCCGAACCTCGGCCCATCGGATTTCATACAGCGGAAGCCGGATCATTCCCTCCCCGTTTTCCAGCAGAAGAGCCTTTTCCCGCTGTTTCAGTTTTTCACAGCCGCGGTCAAGAACAGAAAACAGCTTTTCCTCCGTAACCGGCTTCAGCAGATAATGAAGCGCTTCCACATCATATCCCGCTGCCAGATACTCCATGTACCCGGTGATAAAAATAATCTGAATCTCACGGTTTCTGCTCCGGATTCCGGATGCCAGCTCCACGCCGTTCATCTCCCCCATTTCAATATCCAACAGCAGAAAATCATACAACGGGCCTTCTTCATATCGGAACAGAAAGGCTTCTGCACTCGAAAAACAGTCTGCTTCCACCCGTCTGCCGTTTTCACCGGCCCACCGCAGAACCATCTGCTTCAGCAATGCAGTTTGTGCCGGTTCATCATCACAAATCGCAAAATGCAATCCCATCTGTTTCCTCCTCATATACCCGTCAATCGGATATTCGCAATCCGCTTCGCTACTTGCTCATAACCAAATAACTGCTTCGCAG
>CAJMMH010000120.1 GCA_905214365.1 uncultured bacterium | reverse complement strand
TACGAGGTCGATGAAGCAGGAAGCCCATTGGCTTAAGACAATGGGTAGTTCACCAGTAACAATAGATTTCCAGTTGCATTCATCCTGTGTCTTGTGTTATAAATGTATAGAGCAGATCTTGTTATGCCATGCGAAAACGGCATAAGCCATATGATAACTGAAGAGAAAAAAACAGAAGCGTGCCTGAAGGATTTCCGCGGCGGCAGTAATGTCGGCGGAATGGTTCGGGCGCGCTTTGGGCACAAGATGAAGATGCGTCCGCAAAAGATAAATTGGCCGCGGACAGAAAGCAGACAGGAAGAGGAAGCAGAATGAGTGCGACAGTACGGATAAAAAAAGGAACGGGAAGAAGTCTGAAGGCAGGCGGAGCCTGGATTTATAACAATGAGATTGATACAATTACCGGCGAGTATATCAATGGAGACCTGGTCCAGGTTGAGGATTTTGATGGATATGGCCTTGGCGTTGGTTTTATTAATGACCGGTCGATGCTGACTGTGCGGATGATGAGCCGCAAAAAGGATGCTGTGATTGACCGCAGCTGGATCCATGACCGTGTGCGGGAATGCATTGCGTACCGCCAGAAGACGGTAGATATGAGCAGCTGCCGCTTGATCTTCGGGGAGGCGGATTTCCTTCCGGGAATCGTTGTGGACAAGTTTTCCGATGTGCTGGTTGTACAATCGCTGGCACTCGGAATTGACCGCATGAAGGAAATGATCATTGACGAGTGCAAAGCGCAGCTGGCAGAACTTGGGATGCCGGTGCGCGGCGTGTATGAGCGCAGCGATGCAAAGGTGCGCCAGCAGGAGGGCATGCCGTTGATCAAAGGCTTCATCGGCGAGCCGTTTGATACCAGAGTTGAGATTGTTGAGAATACGGTCCGTTACCAGGTTGATGTGGAGGACGGGCAGAAAACAGGATTTTTCCTGGATCAGAAGTACAATCGGAAGGCAATCTGGCCGATGTGCCGGGATGCAAAGGTATTGGACTGTTTTACCCATACCGGATCCTTTGCGCTGAACGCAGCTGCAGCAGGTGCGCGTGAGGTAACAGGCGTGGATGCGTCGGAGCTTGCCGTTGAGCAGGCAAGAAAGAACGCGGCGCTGAATGGGTTTGAGGACCGGGTAGCATTTCTTTGCGAAGATGTTTTTGAACTGCTTCCGCGTCTGGAAGAGCAGGGGGAGAAATACGATGTGGTCATGCTTGAGCCGCCGGCATTTACCAAGTCCAGAAATTCAGTAAAGAACGCGGTGAAGGGGTACCGTGAGATCAACCTCCGCGGCATGAAACTCGTGAAGGACGGAGGGTATCTGTGTACCTGCTCCTGCTCTCACTTTATGACGCCGGAGCTGTTTACAAAGACAATCGGGCAGGCGGCAGCCAATGTGCATAAGCGCCTGCGCCAGGTGGAATACCGCACGCAGGCTCCGGATCATCCGATCCTCTGGTCCTCCGAAGAAATGGAGTCCTATTACCTGAAATTTTACATTTTCCAGGTTTGCGATATCCGGTAAGCCGCAGTGAAAGGAACAGGTGCAGGATGAGACATTCAATTTACAGAATGGCGGCAGCGCTTTTGGCAGGCTGTCTGCTGTGCGGAGTTCCGGCAGGTGTTTTAGCGGAGCAGGGAAACGAAAGCGGATCAGTCGGCACCGCAGATGCTGCCGCGCAGGGACAGCAGGCAGAGCAGATCGCGGAATATACCGGGACAAAGCCGTATGTTTCCGCGCAGGGTTACTGTGTCATTGACGCGGCGACCGGAGAAGTGATTGTCGGAAATCAGGAGCAGGAAGTATTTGCGCCTGCAAGTATTACAAAAATTATGACGCTTCTGGTGGCGGCGGAGCATTGTGCGGATCTGGATGAAATGGTTGCTATGTCCGAATCGGCGTTGGATGCTCTTGAATTGATGAGCTCTACGATTTCGCCGATGCCGAAGTCGGGCGAAATGTTTTCAATCCGTTCTCTGATGTACGGGATGATTATGAAATCAGGCAACGAATGCGCGAATTTGCTGGCAGAGCGTGTCGCCGGATCGCTGGATGCGTTTGCGGATCTGATGAATCAGCGCGCGTCTCAGGCAGGCGCGCTGCAGACGCATTTTTCTAATCCGAGCGGACTGGATGCGGACAATCATAAGACAACGCCGTATGATATGGCGATGATTATGAAAGCAGCGTTAGAGAATCCAACGGCTGCGGCGATACTTTCCGCCGGTTCTTATACGATTCCGGCAACCGAGTTCTGCGGGGAACGGGCGATGACGAGCGGTCATGGCATGCTGAACGGCTCAATCTCCTGCGAGGGTGTATTTGCCGGGAAGTCAGGCTATACCGTGCAGGCGAAGTGGACGCTTGCGACGGCGGCTGTGCGGGGAGACCGTACGCTGATTGCAGTTGTTATGAAGTGTGATGAGGGCTGCAGCTACGCGGATACGGAAGAGCTGCTGAATTTCGCGTATCAGAAGATACAGGGAGAGGAGCCCTCTCAGGGCGGCCAGATCTATAACCCGCAGTTAGTAGAGTATGATGACAATGGATTTACGATGACGTGGACGGTTGGTCCGGATGCGTTTATGGCAGAGTTTCCTGTCTGGATGGAGTCGGATGATTCTGTGCCGATGACCAGAGAAAAGGTCATGGTTTCCGGAACAGAGCTGAGATACCGCGTGAACTTGTCAGATCATGACCAGAAAGCGGGTGTGTATACCGTTCAGGCTTATGTTTATGATAAGAACGGAACGCCGCGTGTCAGTACAGTAAAGGTGCTCGCCGGAGCAGGAAATCTGCAGCCGGGCATGACAGAGTGGAACGGCGCCTGGTATTATATCCGTTCCAACGGGACGCTGGCGCTGAACTGGCTGGAGCTGGAGGATGCCTGCTACTATTTTGATTATACGACCGGGCAGCGTCAGACGGGCTTTATCGCTCCGTCCGGCACGACCTTTTATTTGGATGCTGACGGGAAACTGGTAAATGGCTGGCAGGAGATCGATGGAAAAACGTATTATTTTCAGGTCCCGGGTGATATGGTGACCGGAACCATGCTAATTAATGGGTTCCCATGGCTGTTCGGCGGCGACGGGGCGTTAATTCAGATGCTTCCGTTGTTCCTTGGAGAGGTTGTCGGGAACAGCCTGACACCGTTAGAAAATAAGAACAATCAGACAGGAACGGAGAATGGCAGTCTGGAAAGCGGCGAAGCGGAGAAGGGTTCTGAAAACGGCGCTGACGGCACCGGAGCAGCGGAGTAACAGGCTGCAGAAACAAACTGCATGATTCCGGAAGCACATTTTTCAGAAAAGGAGTCAGAACATGAAATGGAATAAATTTACAATAAAGACAACGACAGAAGCGGAAGACTTCATCAGCGAGATGCTGAGCGAAGCCGGCATTGAGGGAATTGAAATTGAGGATAAGATTCCTCTGACGGAAAATGAGACGAAGGGTATGTTTATCGACAGCCTGCCGGATCCGGGACCGGACGATGGGATTGCGTATATCAGCTTTTATCTGGACGATACCTACGATATTCCGGCGACACTGCTGAAGGTGCGCGCCGGTCTGGAGGAGGTCGGAACCTATGTCAATGTCGGAAGCTGCGAGATCACCGAGTCAGAAACCGAGGACAAGGACTGGATCAACAACTGGAAACAGTATTTTAAGCCGTTTGTTGTGGATGATCTTCTGATTAAGCCGACCTGGGAGCCGATTCCGGAGAACGTGGAGTACCGCCAGATGATCGAGATTGATCCGGGCGTTGCGTTTGGAACCGGACGCCATGAAACAACCCAGCTGTGTATCCGCGGGCTTCGCAAGTATGTAAAGCCGGGCGACCGGGTTCTGGATGTTGGAACCGGAAGCGGTATTCTGGCAGTATGCGCGCTGCTTTCCGGCGCGTCCCATGCGGTCGGAACCGATCTGGACGAGCTGGCGGTTGACGCGGCGAGAGAGAACGCGGAAACCAATCATCTGACTCCGGATCAGTACGATGTCTATATCGGAAATCTGATTGATGATCCGGCAATCAAGGAAGCAGTTGGCTTTGAACAGTACGACGTTGTCGTTGCGAACATTCTTGCTGATATCATCATTGCGCTTCAGGCAGAAATTGCGCCGCATCTGAAGCACGGCGGTATCTTTATTACTTCCGGCATCATTGACATGAAGGAAGAGGCGGTAAAGGAAGCGTTTGCGGCCAATCCGGAACTGGAAATCATGGAAATCCTTCATCAGGGCGAGTGGGTTTCTATTGTAGCGAGAAGAAGGTAAGAGAGGCATATGTATCAGTTTTTTGTCAGTCCGGAACAGATTGCCGCAGACAAAGCGGTAATCACCGGAAGCGATGTGAATCATATTGTTCATGTTCTCCGGATGAAGCCGGGAGAAGTGATTCTGGTCAATGACGGGACGCGCACGCTGCGCTGCCGGATTGACACACTGGGAGAGGAAGAGGTGCGTGCCGCAGTAGAGGCGGAGGAAGCGTCCTGTGAGCTGCCGTGCCGGATTTATCTCTTCCAGGGCCTGCCGAAGGCCGATAAGCTGGAAAATATCATCCAGAAAAGTGTAGAGCTCGGCGTATATCAGGTAATTCCTGTTTCGATGAAGCGCTGCGTAGTTCGTCTGGATGAAAAGAAGCAGGAAGCAAAGCGGAAACGCTGGCAGGCGATTGCGGAAAGTGCGGCGAAGCAGGCAAAACGGAGCCTGATCCCTGAGATCGGAAGTATGCTGGAATACCGGGAAGCGCTGAAGGCTGCGTCTGATCTCGATGTGTTTCTGCTGCCGTATGAGCATGCGGACGGGATGGAGCGGACGCGCCGGATTTTATCAGAAATCAGTCCGGGAAGCACGGTGGGAATCCTGATCGGGCCGGAGGGCGGCTTTGATGAGGAAGAGGTTTCGATGGCAGAGGCTGCGGGCGCGAAGGTTGTTACGCTTGGAAGACGGATTCTGCGCACGGAGACTGCAGGACCGGCGCTTCTTGCGATGCTGGATTACTGTCTGGAGGAATGAAAAAATGAATGCATATTTTGATAATTCTGCAACGACGCGGGTACTGCCGCAAGTGCAGGAGCTGATGGTCCGTATTATGGATCAGGATTATGGAAATCCGTCGTCTCTTCACCGAAAGGGTATGGAGGCGGAAGCCTATGTGAAAATGGCCGCAAAGCAGATCGCGGCATCGTTGAAGGCAGATCCGAAGGAGATTATCTTTACCTCCGGCGGAACGGAGTCAAACAACATGGCGCTGTTCGGCGCGGCGATGGCGTGCCGCAGACAGGGAAATCACATCATCACAACGGCAATCGAGCATGCGAGCATCGGAGCTCCGATGCGTTTCCTTGAAGAGCAGGGGTTCCGCGTAACGTATCTTCCGGTCGATCATAAGGGCGTAGTTTCATTGGATGCGCTGAAGGAAGCAATTGATCCGGAGACAATTCTGGTTTCCGTAATGTATGTAAACAACGAAATCGGAACGATTCAGCCGGTTGATGAGATTGCGCGGATTGTTCACGAGGCAAACCCGAAGACACTGTTTCATGTCGATGCAATTCAGGCGTTCGGAAAGCTGACGATCCGTCCGAAGCGCCAGGGAATTGATCTGCTTTCCGTAAGCTCCCACAAGTTCCATGGCCCGAAGGGAGTCGGTTTCCTGTACTGCAGCGATCGTGTGCGCATTCAGCCGCTGATTCTTGGCGGCGGCCAGCAGAAGGGAATGCGTTCCGGCACGGAAAATGTACCCGGAATCGCAGGAATGGGACTGGCGGCCGAGCTCATTTATCTGCCGCATGAGGAAAATACGAGGCATCTGAATGCGCTTCGCCGCCGCATGCTGACCGGCCTGCATGAAATCGAAGGCGTGACCATCAACGGATGGGATGAAACAGCGGACGGAGAGGATGCAGTGGAAAAGCGCTCGCCGCATATAATCAGCGTCAGCGTGGATGGCGTGCGCAGCGAGGTACTGCTGCATGCGCTGGAGGAACGCGAGGTTTATGTTTCTGCAGGAAGCGCATGCTCGTCCAACAAACCGTCAGTCAGCAGCACGCTGAAGGCAATCGGCGTGCCGAAGGAGCATCTGGACAGCACAATCCGTATCAGCTTCAGTGTTATGAACACGGAAGAAGAGGTAGATTACGCGCTGCAGGCAATGAAGGAAATTCTTCCGATGCTCCGCAGATACCGGAGACATTAAAAAGTACATCGTAAGATAGATGGAGGACGTATGGAATTTCAGGCATTTTTGATTAAATACGCGGAGATCGGAATCAAGGGAAAGAACCGGTATCTGTTTGAAGACGCGCTAGTGCGCCAGATCGGCCACGCGCTGAACCATGTAGAGGGCACGTTTGAGGTAACTAAGACAAACGGCCGCATTTATGTGCTTGCAAAGAGCGCGTACGATTATGAGGAAACAGTGGAAGCATTGAAGCATGTATTCGGCATTGTATGGATCTGTCCGGTTGTTATGCTGGAGGACGAGGGCTTCGATGTGCTGAAGCAGAAGGTTGTCGAGTATATGGCTCAGATGCACCCGGAAGCCAATTACACCTTTAAGGTGCAGAGCCGCCGGGCACGCAAGAACTATCCGGTTGATTCCCAGACAATGAATGCCGATCTGGGAGAGGCAATTCTGCACGCGTTTCCGGAAGTACGCGTTGACGTGCATCAGCCCGAGGTTATGCTGTATGTTGAGGTGCGGGATAAGGAAATCAACGTATACTCCATCCGTATTCCGGGCGCGGGCGGTATGCCGGTCGGAACAGCAGGAAAAGGAATGCTTCTTCTTTCCGGCGGCATTGATTCCCCGGTTGCCGGGTATATGATCGCAAAGCGCGGCGTAACTCTGGAGGCTGTATACTTCCACGCACCGCCTTACACCAGCGAGCGGGCAAAGCAGAAGGTTGTCGATCTTGCGTGCCTGGTTGCGAAGTATTCCGGACCGATCCGCCTGCATGTCATCAACTTTACCGACATTCAACTGTACATTTATGATCAGTGTCCGCACGATGAATTGACGATCATCATGCGCCGTTATATGATGCGGATTGCAGAGATTCTGGCGGAAAAGACAGGCTGCCTGGGACTGATTACCGGTGAAAGCATCGGCCAGGTTGCGTCTCAGACGATGCCGAGCCTTGCAGCTACCAACGAGGTATGCACGCTGCCGGTATTCCGTCCGGTGATCGGTTTTGACAAGCAGGAAATCGTGGAGGTGGCTCTGAAGATCAACACTTATGAAACGTCGATTCAGCCGTTTGAAGACTGCTGCACGATCTTTGTTGCAAAGCACCCGGTTACCAAGCCGAACCGCAAGGTAATCCGCAAGTCCGAGCAGAAGCTGGCGGAAAAGATTGATGAGATGGTTCAGACTGCAATCGATACGGACGAAATTATTCTTTGCAAATAAAGAAAAAAGCAAAAAAGAAAAGCTCGCTGTTCCCGGTAGTTGACTTCGGACAGCGCGCAGATAATAAAAGGATAAAAAGATAACAAAAAAGGGAACTGCGGCGCAGTTCCCTCTCCCACCTCTGATAAGAGGCTGTCTGACTGAAATCAGGCGGAATTACTTAATGATGTACGGATCAAGAACCTTAAGAACCGTATCAACATTCTTCTCTTCATGGATGTTCAGGTCAATCGGCTTGGACAGATCAAGAGAAAAGATTCCCATGATGGACTTTGCGTCAATCACGTATCTCCCGGAAACCAGATCAAAGTCAGAATCAAACTTGGTCAGGTCATTAACGAAAGACTTTACCTTGTCGATGGAGTTAAGCGAAATCTTAACTGTAGTCATGTCATATCCTCCTTACATGCTGGTATTGGTGCAGTTTAACTGCATCATACACTTGTCTTTATCATACCTTTTAAGGGGGAAAATGTCAATAGAAATGTGCTTCCTGAAATTCGCGTATTTCGGGGAAAATGGAGGAAAATTATGCGTAGAGCGGCGTTTCATACCCTTGGCTGCAAGGTGAATTCCTATGAAACGGAGGCGATGCAGGAACTGCTTGAGCAGGCAGGATATGAGATCGTACCGTTTACGGAGCAGGCAGATGTTTATATTATTAATACCTGTTCCGTAACCAATATTGCGGACCGCAAA
>CAJMMH010000119.1 GCA_905214365.1 uncultured bacterium | reverse complement strand
ATTTCGGAACCCGCCGGGCGCCGGCAAGCGGAATCCTTTCAAGCTGTCTGTTCGGAGCGGAGAGCCTGCTGTTTCTCGCAACCGTATATTTCTCCTACTTAAAGCAGGGAGCTGCCGGAGCTGTGGTCGGAGCCGCCGGGAGCCTGATATTTATCCTGGCAGCGGCAGGGGCAATTGCCGGGATTCGCGGTGTGAGAAAAAAAGGGTATCATCATGGTTCCGCTTGGTTTGGTCTTTTGGCGAACACGGCGGTTCTTGCGGTGATGGGTACCCTGTTTGCAGTCGGGATCCGCTCCTAATGGGATTCTCGCTGAGAGCGGCTGACCGAAAATCGGTCGGAAAAGCAGGTGCAGAAACGATTTCGGGAGTAGATGGAAAAAGGAGAAGCAATGGAACAGCCGGAAAAAGAACTGGAAGAACGGTGCGGTCTGGTAGAGGAACGCCTGAACGGAATTTTGGGGGAACTCGCAGGCAGACAGGACGCTTTTTCTGCTTTCTGGCGGTCCTGCGCGGTTCTGGCGCTTGGACAGCAGCCAGGCGGGCGGCAGTTTGCTGATTATGAAACCTGTAGGCATCTTTTTCATAAAAGCGGCCGTTTTTACTGCATTCTGTTTTCACAGCTGCAGTATGTTCCCACGTGGCGGACACACAAAAAAACAGAACTGGCATGTGTCAGCTGCGAGTTGGCTGTTGAGCTGTACGGTATGGCATGCCAGGAAGAGAATGAAGCGGCATTCCGGGACACGCTGTACTGGTTTTACAGCGATTACAGCGCGTTATTTCTGGAAGAGCAGCTTCGGGAGCTCGAAGCTGGAACTGCGTACCGGTTCGGCGGCCCATTGATGCTTTTTGCGGAGGGCGAACCCGGGACGTGGATGCGGCAGGAGGACGGAAAACGCGATGTTTTAGTCAAAGAGCAGCATCGGATGGATTGCGGCCTGTATTTAGGCAGCCGCTTTTTAGAACGCTACAGCCAGGCAGCATATGAAAAAAAACACCGGTATCCGGCTGGATATGATCGGCTGGTGCAGCTGCTTTCCAGGGAAGCGGGTCAGATTGCGTGTAATGTCCGAATGGACGAAAAAAGTGGGAGAGGGGTCGTTGATTCCCTGTCTCAAAGGCAGCGCGGCAGCGGATTTGACTCGGCAAGGAGCCGGGAGCTGCTTGCACAGCTGAGCAGAAGACTGGAAACAAAGAAAGAAGAGATGGAGCAATGAAAAAGATTGGAATTATCGGGGGCGGACAGCTGGGAAAGATGATGATTCTGGACGGAAAGCGTCTGGATTATCAGTTTATCATTTTAGATCCGACTCTGCACTGTCCGGCACACGGAATCAGCGACCTGCATATTGTGGCGGGATTTGATGACATGGAAGCGATCGAGCGTCTGGCGTCGAAGGTTGATGTAGTTACCTACGAGTTTGAGCATATCAGCGTCGAAGCGCTCCGCCAGGTCGAGCAGATGGGAGTTCCGGTATATCCGTCCGCAAAGACACTTTCTCTGATTCAGAACAAATATAAACAGAAAGAGTGGCTGCGCGTTCATGGGATTCCGACGCCTGATTTCCAGGCAGTGAGCGGGATTCCCGATATTGAGGAAGCAGGAACCAAATTCGGATATCCGATGCTGTTAAAGACCTGTACCGGTGGTTATGACGGAAAGGGAAACTTTGTTATTCATAACAGAAGCGAGGCTGGCGAAGCGTATCGCGCGCTTGGCGGAGGCAGGCTTTCGCTGATGGCGGAGCGGTTTGTTCCGTTTGAAAAAGAGGTATCGGTGCTTGCATGCCGCAGCATTCACGGAGAAATGTCTGTATTTCCGGTTGCGGAAAATGTTCATAAGGACAATATCCTGGACGAAACGACTGTTCCGGCGGCAATCAGCGAAGTGAGCGCGGACGAAGCAATGCATGTCGCAAAGCAGTGTCTCGAAGCGTTTGAAGCATGCGGGATGCTGTGCATTGAACTGTTTGTGACAAAGGAAGGTCATATTCTGGTCAATGAGCTGGCTCCGCGTCCTCACAATTCCGGCCACTATACCATTGAAGGCTGCGTAACGTCCCAGTATGAACAGCATATCCGAGCGATTCTTGGTCTGCCTCTTGGAAGCACAAAGCTGCTTCGCCCGACTGCAATGAAAAACATCATTGGCGGCCACGACGGCTATGCTTATGTGCATGGACTTGCGCAGGCATACAGCGGCCATCCGGATGTAAAGATCCATATTTATGGCAAGGAGCAGGTGAGAACCGGGCGGAAAATGGGGCATATTACCGCCTCCGCGGATACTATCGAGGAGGCGCTTCGCCAGGTCAGAGAGGCACATGCGGAAATTACATTTGAAGACGAGGAGGAAGAGGTATGAAGCCGATTGTAGGAATTATCATGGGAAGTGATTCCGATCTTCCTGTAATGAGCAAGGCAGCTGAGATGTTGGATCAGCTGGAGGTTCCATATGAGCTGACGGTAGTATCGGCTCACCGGACGCCGGACCGTATGTATGAATACGCGCATACGGCAAAGGAGCGCGGTCTGAAGGTAATTATTGCCGGAGCAGGCGGGGCAGCCCATCTGCCTGGCATGACGGCAGCCATGACGGTGCTGCCTGTGATTGGCGTTCCGGTGCAGACAAAGGCGCTCGGCGGAGTGGATTCTCTGTATTCGATCTGCCAGATGCCTCCGGGAATCCCGGTAGCGACTGTTGCGATCAACGGAGCGCTCAATGCGGGACTGCTTGCAGCCAAAATGATAGCTGCTTCTGATGAAGCGCTTTCCGCACGAATTGAAAAATATACGCAATCTCTGCAAGAAATGGTTGACAAAAAGGCCCAAAAGCTTGAGAATATAGGTTATGGCGAATATTTAAAGCAGATGTAACCGGGTGCGGGCCGAAACCAAGCCGTCGGCCTGTCAGCGCTCCGGTCAGAGGAGGAAAGTATGGATTACAAGAACGCAGGAGTCGATATCGAGGCGGGTTACAAATCCGTTGAGCTGATGAAAGAGCATGTGAAGAAGACCATGCGTCCCGAAGTACTGACTAACATCGGAGGATTTTCCGGTGCGTTTTCCATGGAGAAGTTCAAGGACATGGAGAAACCGACCCTTGTATCCGGAACGGACGGTGTCGGAACCAAGCTGAAGCTTGCTTTTATTATGGATAAGCACGACACTATCGGAATTGACTGCGTGGCAATGTGTGTCAATGATATTGCCTGCGCGGGCGGCGAGCCGCTGTTTTTCCTGGATTACATTGCCTGTGGTAAGAACTATCCGGAAAAGATTGCTACCATTGTAAAAGGAGTTGCAGATGGATGCCTGCAGTCCGACGCAGCCCTGATTGGAGGCGAGACAGCAGAGATGCCAGGCTTCTATCCGGAAGATGAGTACGATCTGGCCGGTTTTGCAGTTGGCGTAGTCGATGAGAAGGATATGATCACCGGAAAGGAACTGGTTCCGGGAGATGTATTGATCGGCGTTGCGTCAAGCGGCGTCCATTCCAATGGTTTCTCCCTTGTCCGCAAAGTATTCGAGATGACAAAAGAGAGCCTGGACACATATTATGAGGAGCTTGGAACGACGCTTGGAAACGCTCTGCTTGCTCCAACCAAGATCTATGTAAAGACGCTGCGGAGCGTCAAGGAAGCGGGAGTCCGCGTGAAGGCGTGCAGCCATATCACCGGAGGCGGCTTCTATGAGAATGTTCCGCGTATGCTGAAGGACGGTACTGTTGCCGTAATTAAGAAGGACAGCTATCCGATTCCGCCGATTTTCGGACTGCTTCAGAAGACCGGAAATATCGAAGAAAAGATGATGTACAACACATACAACATGGGACTTGGACTGGTATTTGCTGTTGAGGCTGATAAGGCAGAGGCAGCAGTAAAAGCAGTCGAGGCAGCAGGAGAAAAGGCATACGTTGTCGGAGCCATTGAAGCCGGAGAAAAGGGAGTGGTTCTGAAATGAGAATCGCGGTATTAGTAAGCGGAGGCGGAACCAATCTGCAGGCAATTATTGATAAGGCCGCGTCCGGCGAGATCAAAAATACAGAGATTGCGCTGGTGCTGAGCAATAACCGGAAGGCATACGCGTTAGAGCGCGCAAAGCAGGCAGGGATTCCGGCCGTCGGCATGTCTCCGAAGCAGTATTCCGATCGGGAAGCATTTTACGATGCAGTGATTGAAACGATTGATTCGTATCAGGTCGATCTGATCGTACTTGCGGGCTGCCTGATGTACATTCCGCCAAAGCTGATCCGGAAATATCATAACCGGATTATCAACATTCATCCGTCCCTGATTCCGTCCTTCTGCGGCAAGGGTTATTATGGACTGACTGTCCACGAAAAAGCGCTTGAACGGGGCGTGAAGGTAACCGGAGCAACGGTTCATTTTGTTGATGAGGAACTTGATAACGGGCCGATTCTTTTGCAGAAACCGGTTATGATTGAACCGGATGACACACCGGAGACGCTGCAGCTGCGCGTGATGCAGCAGGCAGAGTGGGTAATTCTCCCGCAGGCAATCAGCCTGATTGCACAGGGGAAGGTACGGATTGAAGGCCGCAGGGCGGTTATTACAGACTGACAGCAGAGAATGACAAGCATCCGCGTTCTGCAGAATTTTTTTGCAGGGCGCGGATTTCAGGAGGAAGACAAATGAAAGTACTGATAGTTGGAAGCGGCGGCCGTGAGCACGCAATTGCATGGAAAGTTGCGCAGAGCAGTCGTGTTGACAAGATCTACTGCGCGCCGGGCAACGCCGGAATTGCAGAGTATGCGGAGTGTGTTCCGATTCAGGCGATGGAGTTTGACCGCCTGGTGTCATTTGCAAAGGAGCATGAAATTGATCTGACAGTAATCGGTATGGATGATCCATTAGTCGGCGGTATCGTGGATGCTTTTGAAAAGGAAGGGCTGCGTGTCTTCGGACCGAGAAAAAACGCAGCGATTCTGGAGGGATCCAAGGCATTTTCCAAGGACCTGATGAAGAAGTACGGAATTCCGACGGCTGCGTATGAGGTATTCCATTCTCCGGAAGCGGCCTGCGCGTATCTGGAGACAGCGAAGATGCCGATCGTTCTGAAGGCGGACGGCTTAGCGCTTGGAAAAGGCGTTCTGATCTGCCAGTCAAAGGAAGAAGCGATCAACGGTGTAAAGACGTTAATGACGGATCATACGTTTGGCGCGGCCGGAGATACGATTGTAGTCGAAGAATTTATGACCGGCAGAGAGGTGTCGGTTCTGACATTTGTTGACGGCAATACTTATCGCGTTATGACAAGCGCGCAGGATCATAAGCGCGCGAAAGACGGCGATCAGGGCTTGAATACAGGCGGCATGGGAACATTTTCACCGAGCCCGTTTTATACGCCGGAGGTAGACGCGTACTGCAGAAAGCATATTTATCAGCCGACCGTAGACGCGATGCGTGCCGAGGGACGGACGTTCTGCGGCGTGATTTTCTTTGGCCTGATGCTGACAGCAGACGGCCCGAAGGTTCTTGAGTACAACGCGAGGTTTGGAGATCCGGAAACCCAGGTTGTGCTTCCGCGCATGAAAAATGACATTGTTGATGTATTTGAAGCATGCATCGACCAGACATTGGATCAGATTGATCTGCAGTTTGAGGACAATGCCGCTGTCTGTGTCGTGCTTGCATCGGACGGATATCCGGTTCATTATGAAAAGGGATATCCGATTTCCGGACTGGAAACGTTTAAAAACCGGGACGGCTATTATGTATTTCATGCGGGAACCGCAAAAAACAGTGATGGACAGATCGTCACAAACGGAGGCCGTGTGCTCGGCGTAACTGCAAAGGGAGCAGACCTGAAGCAGGCGAGGGCTAATGCCTACGAGGCAACGGAGTGGATTTCCTTTGCCAATAAATATATGAGGCACGACATCGGAAAAGCGATTGACGAAGCCTGATCCTGAAAGGAGAAACAACGAATGAGGAAGTTACTTCCTGTATTAACATCCCTGATGGTTGCGACAGGGACCCTGTTTGCCGGCGGCACTGCATGTCTGGCAGAGGGAGAGTCGATTTCAATGTCGGCAAGCAGCGCAAGTGCGACCGTAGGAAGCACAGTTACCGTCAATGTCGGATTTAATGGCTCCGAGGGAAGCGTATACACCGGAAGCCTCAGCTATGACGCAGGCTGCCTGCAGCCGGTCAGCGCATCTTCCGGTTCAGTCAACCTTGGAAACAATTCCGTTGTATTCAGCGAGGTTGGTTCGTCCTTCAGTGTTACGTTCCAGGTAATTGGAGCAGGAAACGCGTCTGTCGGAGTCAACGGAACCGCTGCAAACTCCATGAGCGGAACTACGCAGGAGTGGGCAGTCGGCAATGCAACCGGCATCAGCTGTCTGGCAGCGCAGCCGGAAACTCCGGTACCGACTCAGGCTCCGGAAACTGCAGCTCCGACTCAGGCTCCTCCGGAAACTGCGGCTCCGACCCAGGCCCCGCAAACTGCGGCCCCAACCCAGGCCCCGCAAACTGCAGCCCCGACTCAGACTCCGACAACGGCTGCAACACAGCCTGCAGTAAGCACGCAGGAGGCTGCAACCGATCAGTCCGCGGATATTGCGGTTCAGAGCGAAGAGCTTCGTCAGGCAGCTCTGGAAGAGGAATCCACAGAGGAATCTTCTGCAGCTGAGTCTGAAGAAGAAAACTCATCGGAAGAACTGAATATCGCGACAAGTCTTGACGGAGTTGCGCTTCCGGAAGGTGCAGAGCAGATCACCTACAATTATCACGGCAATGTCATTTACATCGCGCGTACCGCGGAAGGATTGAACCTGCTTCCGGTTGTTGGCAGCGACGGCGGCATCATCTGGTACGTTTACAACGAAACGACAGATGAAGCGATCCGTTATGCCCGTTTCAGTAACATGGATGAGTCGTTCGTAATCATTTCTCCGGATGATGATGTAGAGATTCCAGAGGAGTTTGTTCCGGTAAAGATCAGCCTGGAAGAGGGCGTTGAGCTTCCTGCATGGAAAAATCCGCTGCTGAACGATGACGCCATGTATTTCATTTATGCGATGAACTCCAAGGGAGAGAAGGGATTCTATCGTTTTGATGGAAGCGAGGGACTTTTGGTCCGTTACGTGGAGGATGTCCTTCAGACGGAAGAAACGACAACGGTAGCGCAGACTAATGATCCGGAGCTGGTCGAGAGAGCTTCCCGCTATCAGAACCAGTATGAGATGGCATCCTCGCAGATTGACAGCATCAACCAGGAAAATGAAAAGAACATGCTTGTCCGCGCACTGATTATCATCGGACTTGGCGCGGTCAGCCTGGTTTTCCTGCTGATCATCGCGCTGATGGGTTCTTCCTTAAGAAAACGCAAGAAGCTGCTCCGCGCGGCAGAGGAGCGTGCAGATCAGGCAGAGAATATGCATCGCGCAGCAGGCAATGTCCGCAGAAGACAGAGAGATTTGGAGCTGTTTGATGATGAGGATGATGATGAGGCATTTGCAGAGGCACGTCCGGCAGCGCGCGAGGAGGGAACTTCTTCTGTCCGTCGTGTTCGCAGTGTAGAGAGAACGGATAACGAAGCGTTTGCGAGAAACCGCGCTTATGATGAGACGGTAACCGCAGTCAGAACCAGACAGCCGGAGCGTCGCCCGCGTACCGGTGAGGAGCCTGTCAGAAGAAGGCCGGCAGCCGATGGAGAGGTTCGCCGAAGCGCAGAGGGTACTCAGAGACGCCGCCCGGCAGAGGGAACACAGGCACGCCGTCCGGAGAGCGAAGGAACGGCAAGAAGACCGGAGAGCACCGCACAGACCAGACGTCCGGCCGATGGCGCAGTCAAAAGAAGACCTGCAGCCGACGGTCAGGAGCCGGTAAGACGCAGAGTTCCGGCTGAGGGCCAGGCGCCGGCGAAGCGCAGGGTTCCGACCGACGGCCAGGTTCGCAGAACGGCTTCGGAAGGAAATGTAACCGAGTCTGTAAAGATGGCATCAAGACAGAAGCCGGTTCGCCGTCCGGCATCCCAGCCGGAGAATCTTCCGGAGGAAGACGCAGATTTTGATCTTACTGATTTCAAGAATATTTAACAAATCAAGGAAGTCCCCTGTTTCAATTGCGAAGAGCAATAAGCAGTGG
>CAJMMH010000118.1 GCA_905214365.1 uncultured bacterium | reverse complement strand
TCCATGCCCTCTTCTCTTCCGACACGCAGCAAACGTTCCGATTCCAGTTCTAATACGCGACCTTCCATGCTTTCACCTATTCCTTTCCGAATTTCTTCTGAATCTGAAAATAAATAATCCGCTACTTTCCGAATCAGCAAGATCAAATCCAGATATCCTTTTTCATTTTCTTTCATCAAATATTCTTTCTCTAGATACTGCTCAATATCCATGCAGTCTTTTATTATCTTATGTATTGTTTCCTCCGGGCAGCACCGCTCGTTTCCGTTTACCTCATATCGCATCAGATAAAACGGCAGCAGTAAATCAAGATGCTTCTCTCCAGTCCGATGTAAAAATCATACTCTGCCATCCGCAGTACCATAACGGAATCCTGCGTACTCTGGCACTCCAGATGGTATGACTCTCCCCGGATCTGAAGATACGAATCGGTAATCTTTCTTCCTGCTTCTGTCTGATGCTCATTTCGCATCTGCACAACAGGCTCTTTGCAGGAGTATTCTGTCCCGAATACCTCATTAATCAACACGATTACTAGTTCCGGAAATTTTTCTGTCATTGTCCGGAATACATCGTCAAATATCGTTGCTGTATGTGTTTCCATTAAATATAAACCGTACCCTTTCTGCTGTCTGTTTCGACTCTTCCGTTCCTCATTTTCTTTTCGCAGCAGGTACTTTTATATCTGGTACATCTGCATATGCAGGCATACCTGTTTAAAAATTAGAAGTGGTTTGTATCTGTTTTTCTGTATGTTATCGCTTGCGCGAAATCAGGCACCTCACCTGACCGTTTCTCCGTTGTAAACCGCCCGAAAAAAGCTGACACCTTCTCTTCCGGCGTTTCTGGTCTTATTCTATCATATTCTGCCTGGTTTTGTCAGCCATATCTTTCATAATTTCTGCTAAACAGTAATAGTAATTGCAAAAATATTTCAATTCAAACATTAAAAAGTATTGTTTTTTTTGTATTATATGTTATTCTTATATTAAAGTTGGAGTAAATTATTTAATGTTCAGAATGTTTGGAGGGGATATTGTGTATTATTTTAACCACGAAAAGATTTGCTTATGCCGCACACAATTTGGGTATAGTCCCCGTTGTAGAGAGGTAAAATTAAAATTATTCAGGTGAGCGCATAAGCTGGACGATTGATTCACAGTTTGTGCGCTTTTTTCTGGTGCTACCTAGTTTATCTGAAATTAACATACGCAGCCAATGGAAAGAATTATCAGCGTGAAGGAGTTATTATGTATACTAAAAATAATGTTACTCGATTTTCCTCAATTATAACCCGTCGGCTTCTTTTGGGAATTTGCTGCTGCCTCAGTATTTTCCTTTTTGCATGCTCTTCGCAGAGTCCCAAAAATGACAGCAATATTTTTCAATATGCAGTCAAATCAAGTGATTCCACCTTATCGCCAAAGAATGTAACCTTTAACATGGCGATGGAGGAAGTTCAAAAGGCATCAAAAACTTCAGAAAGCAACATTGACACAACGTTAGGCGAAGATCAGCCTCGGATTATTAAATCAATCAGTATTTCCGGATTGTCAGATGACATTCAGGAAATCTACTCTTTCCAGGATGACAAACTCGTATCTGTGGAATATATGATCAAAGTTTCAGAATCTGAGTTTGAAAAAGCCATTCAAACCTTAAACACTCAGGCTGCTGCGCTTCCTGCAGACTGGTTAATGGGAGAAAATCACATTCTTGAAGGGAAAACCACAAGCTGGGAAGACACACAAAAGAATACCGTTACCCTGTCTTTCCCTGAAACAAATACCTCCGGAGAACGTGTCATCCTCTTGGGACTATATATGGCAAAGGGGTCATTTACAGAGCTGCCGCATTAGCATTTAATATTTTAAGGGGCTGTGCGGCAGCCCCTTTTGATTAATTTCTTGTGCTTAACTGTATTTTTAAATCCTTAATTTCATTCTCCGAAAGTCCCGAAATGGAAATTATCTCTTCCATTGTATATCTTCCGGAACGAAGCATTCGCTTTGCAGTTTCCACCATGCCCTCTTCTCTTCCGACACGCAGCAAGCGCTCTGATTCCAGTTCTAATACACGCCCTCCCATGCTTTCACCTATTCCTTTCCGAATTTCCTCTGAATCTGAAAATAAGTAATCCGCTACTTTCCGGATCAGTAAAATCAAATCCAAATATTCTTTTTCTTTTCCTTTCATCAAATATTCTTGTTCAAGATACTGCTCAATATCCATGCAGTCTTTTATTATCTTATGTATTGTTTCCTCCGGGCAGCACCGCTCGTTTCCGTTTACCTCATATCGCATCAGATAAAACGGCAGCAGTAAATCAAGATGCTTCTCTCCAGTCCGATGTAAAAATCATACTCTGCCATCCGCAGTACCATAACGGAATCCTGCGTACTCTGGCACTCCAGATGGTATGACTCTCCCCGGATCTGAAGATACGAATCGGTAATCTTTCTTCCTGCTTCTGTCTGATGCTCATTTCGCATCTGCACAACAGGCTCTTTGCAGGAGTATTCTGTCCCGAATACCTCATTAATCAACACGATTACTAGTTCCGGAAATTTTTCTGTCATTGTCCGGAATACATCGTCAAATATCGTTGCTGTATGTGTTTCCATTAAATATAAACCGTACCCTTTCTGCTGTCTGTTTCGACTCTTCCGTTCCTCATTTTCTTTTCGCAGCAGGTACTTTTATATCTGGTACATCTGCATATGCAGGCATACCTGTTTAAAAATTAGAAGTGGTTTGTATCTGTTTTTCTGTATGTTATCGCTTGCGCGAAATCAGGCACCTCACCTGACCGTTTCTCCGTTGTAAACCGCCCGAAAAAAGCTGACACCTTCCCTTCCGGCGTTTCTGGTCTTATTCTATCATATCCTGCCTGGTTTTGTCAGCAGTATCTTTATCTTTCCGATAGCCTTTCAGCCTGTGATTGAGCTGTTCGGCTTCCTGCCTTCCTTTTTTCCAGGAATAGATGGAGATGATAGCGAATACTACCGCTACCGACGCTGCCATCAGCAGCAGGCTGATCGGTTCATGGATATCAAACCAGCCAAAATACGAACCGCCTCCCAGTACAAACAGGTTGATCAGCAGGTAATGCAGGATGACACGCACAATAAATTCTTTCCGGGACATGGTGCGGTTCCACGGATAAATCAGCGTGCTGACGGCGCAGGGCAGAGATACTAGCGGCAGCTGCCACAGCAGGGAAGCCGGAATGCGTCCGTCTGTACTTCCGCCTGATGCGGTCAGTACGGCTGCCGCAAACACCGACCAGCAGGTAATTTCATAAAATTTACGAAGAATAAACTGAAATTTCATCATTGCCGTCCCTCCTGTTTCAAGCCCATCCGTATTTTCAAAAGTGTAACATACTGCCGCGATATGACCAGATGCTCTCCATTTGTCATGCAGGCATCCAACCGTCCCTGAAAGAGCGGGCTGAAGTGGTCAACTTTTTCCAGGTTGACAAGAACTGACTTGGATATCCGGAAAAATTCCATTCCGGCATACCGCTGTTCCAGCTCATACAGCTTCGCGCGAACCTCAAATACATCCCGGTCCAGATAGGCAAATACCCGGTTATCTACCGCTTCAAAATAGCAGACCTCCTGCAGCTGTACCTGCCGCATCTGCTCCCCGTGAAACACCGCGAGCTTTTCCGGCTCCGGCTGCAGGGCTTCCAGCAGACGGCTGATCCGCGCGTCAATCGCGTGACAGCGGATAATTACCTCTTCTTCGCCTTCCCGGCACTCTTCAATCGTTACTTTCATTGCTGTTCCTTTTTATTATCGGTCTTTGGTTTTCCGGTTTTTTCCGATCACTGCTGCTGCCGCAATGGCTGCTGCCGCCCACAAAAGCAGAAAGCCGACCTGGCTTCCGGTGGAAATCTCTGCGGTTCCCTGCTTCAGAACGATTCCCATTTTTTCCTGAAATACGGGAAGTACCGCGTCAGGCAGTCCGTCAAACAATACCTTTGCGGCCGCGTCTGTGCAGACACGGCGCAGCATTGCCGTCCCATGAAGAACCGGCAGGCACTTCAGTACCGCCTGGAGTCCGGCTGACATGGAACCGACGGAAATATAAGTTCCTCCTGCAAATCCGACCAGTGTTCCGATTACAGTCAGCATCCCGCTCCAGGCGCTCGCGCTGTGGATAAACAGCGCCATCAGATAACCGATTGCGGAGAAGACAAAGACATTCAGCATCAGAATTCCTGTCAGCTTTAAATTTGTCTGCAGATCAAATGCCGGGAATCCTTTCAGCACGAAGAAAAGCTCTCCTGCGCCAAGCGTAACCAGACAGATCAGTATCCCGCAAACCCATGCGGAAAAGATATAGCCAAGCGTCAGATACAGCCGTCTAACCGGCGCCGCGTAAAAAGCGGTCAGCCGTCCGCATTCTTCATCCTGTACCATCGCGCCGATTGATGTCAGCGAAACAGTGACGGAGTTTACGCCAAGCATTCCGCCGAGAATCCAGAGGCGGATGAGCTGCGCCGCATTTTGGGTGTCTGCCGCCGCATCCCTGTCTTTTCCATATTTATTCAGCACGTCCGTCAGATCGGTACTTGCGCTGCTGCCAAGAAAAATCACCATAATTCCCAGCAGAATCAACGCGGAAAGCACAGAGAAAAAGACGGTGCTCCGGTTCCGGAAATATACAAACAGGTTTCTTTTTGTCATCGCCGCAATCTCACGCATGATCTTCCCCTCCCTTCAGCTGCTTTCCTGTCATTGCAAGAAATACGTCATCCATCGTCCCTTGGCGGAGCTCAAATCCGGCTAACTGCTCCTTTGCTTTCTGCAGAATCGGAAGCGCATCCATGCTGTTTGTCAGCTCCCGGTATTCATCCTCCCTGCCATCCTTCCAGATCAGCCGCAGATGATCTCTGGTGTGCCGCTCCTTCAGTTCAAACGGCGTTCCGAAGCCGCGGATCGTCCCGTGATTGATCACCGCAATATGCCCGGAACGGGCTGCCTCTTCCATGTAATGAGTGGTCAGAAACACCGTTACCTTTTCTTCCTTCTGCAGTTTCTCCACCATCTCCCAGACCATCTTTCTCGCCGCCGGATCCAGTCCGGTTGTCGGTTCATCCAGAAACAGAATTTCCGGTTCATTGATTAGTGCGGCTGCAATCTCGCAGCGGCGTTTCTGTCCGCCGGAAAGCTTTTCGTATCTCCTGGTATAAATATCCTCCAGCTGCAGGCGTTCACAGACCGAATGAACCCGCTCTTTTACACTGCGTGTCTGCTTTCCGTACATTGCTCCCCGGATCTGCAGATTTTCCTTTACGCTTAATTTACCATCCAGATAGTTGTCCTGCCAGACAACGCCAATCTTCTTCCGAATTTCCTCATCCTGCTTTCCGACCTTAAACCCGCAGACAGAAATTTCACCCGCGGTCGGCGCGGAAAGCGTACACAGCATCCGGATCGTTGTCGATTTTCCGGCTCCGTTCACACCGAGAAATCCAAACAATTCTCCCCGCTCCACCGAAAAGCTGATATCGTCTACCGCTTTGATTTCTTTAAAATATTTTTTCAGATTTCTGACTGTAATCGCATTGTCCATCCTGCCGCCCTCCCTGCTGTTTCTGCTCCGGTTTTCCTTTGCTGTCTCCACTATACCCGCCTGGCACAATGAGCGCAAGGAATTTGCGGTAAGATGTATTTAAAGGCAGTAAGATGCAGCAGACAGGGGACTTCCTTGATTTGGGGCAAGCGGATATTCGCAATTGAAACAGGGGCCTTTCTTGATTTGTTAAAGAATCAGGCGCAGATACCCCCAGTCCCAGATCAGCTGCTCAAAGCTGTTCTCCAGATACTCGCGGATATCCTCTTCCTCATATCCAGTCATCCGGCAGATCACAACGATACAAGTACGGACCATTTCGTATGTCAGCGTTTTTGCCTCCGCCCACTGCAGGTACAGATACTGCCGCAGCGCCGCGTACTCCAGGGCAATCCACTCCAAATGCATGATCATATCATCCAGTGTCCCTCCCGGAAGCAGACAGTCCGATTCCAGCTCTGCCGTCAGAAAACTGCGCATTAGTTCCCGGTACGGCGCAAACGCGGCTTCAAACTGCTTATCCTCCGCGCCTTCGCTGATCGTCTCCGCCCGTTCAATTGCCGCTTCCAGCTCCTCCCGGTACATCCCCTGTTCCCGATAGTTGACTGTCAGATCCAGAAACAGCTCGTTCCGCTCCTCAAAACCAGCCTCCGGATCAAACGGTACTGCCGCAATGGCATCGGCAAGCTCCCGCTGCAATGCCGGACTGTCATATTCCTGCATCGATTCCAGACTCAGCTGTTTCTGTTTTCTCAGATCCAGCGCCAGATAAAACAGATGCAGAAAATTGGTTTCCGGCGTGTATTCCGTCCGCCTCATCCATCCGGCAAACAGCTTTCTCACCGCCGCAAGCACCGGATCCAGCATTTCCCTCTCTCCCTGCTCCGCGCCATCCTGCTTCTGTTTTGCATTGGCCGGTTCTTTCCGTTCCGCACACGGTGTCTGCGCCGCATGATCCAACTCCTGACGTTCCATTTCCAGATACGGAGCGGCTCCATATTTTTGCAGCAGATCAATGACTGCCGGGCAGGACGGCATCAGAAAGTACTCATTCTGATCCGCGAACCGGTGAATTTCCCTTGGAAAAATCCGACAGGTTTCTGACAGGCAGCTATCCCCATACTCCAACACCAGGCGACACAGCCTCTGCTCATTCAGAAACGGGCACTGATGCTCCCGGTTCAGCGCAATAACCCGGTCTCCGTCCTTCCTGCCTGTATACAGGCTCAGATTTTTCCTCTTCGGATGCACGCCCGTCGGCGGCTGCAGCGCTTTCCACCGCTTATTCGTCTCATCGTCAACACCGATCTTCCACTCCTGGCAGCAGGTCATCGGACATTGATCTGCCGTACATACAAACGTATCATAGTAATCAGGCTTCCTAATTTTCACCTTTTTTCTCACTTTCTTTTTGATGTTCTTCTGGAATCTTTTTATACTCCCGCCTTTGCGGCCGGTTTTCTGCCGAAGGTCCCATTTTATCAGCATCTGTGCCCTGTATCATCTCGGATCGCAGGTTCCAGCTCATCACTTCTTATTTCGCATAATGGCAGGACATAAAAACAGGGTATCTTCCTCAGTTTCTTCCTGCTGAAAATACCCTGCCTGCATATTCCATTTCTGTCTGCTCCGCTGTCTGTTTCCGTTTCTCTTCCCGCGTTCTGCAGGTATCCGGACCATTCAGACGCAATCAATTCATCAGAGAACAACGCCCTTCTGAAGCATGATGTTTGCGTACAGAGCGCCTTCTCCGGTTGCAATGATTGCATACGCCTTCTTTGCTTCCTCATAGAACGCGAAACGCTCAATATGGCCGATTGCCTCACTGCCGCGTCCATCTCTTGCCTTCACAATCTTCTCGTACTCGTCCCAGATCGGCGTCTCCACCGGATCACCCGGAACAACCTCCATCAGATTGACCGGCTGCTCTACATAGGTATCAAGCGGAAACAGCTGCAGAATCGCATCCAGTACATCACATGCCTTATGGCCGTCCATACGGATTACGATTGCGTCTCTTCCCATAGACTCGGACGGAAAGTTTCCGTCAGCAATGACCAGTCGGTCTCCATGACCCATCTCACTCAGAACCATCAGAAGCTCCGGCGGTAAAATTTTCGGAATACCCTTTAACATTGTATTTTCTCCTCTCTTTTCTCTGCGCAGCTGATATCTATGTTTCAATACCGCGCTTATTTTTCCCGTTATTTAGTTAATGTGCTCTCGGAATTTCGTTGTGCCTGGATTTGCGAGAGGATTTTTTGTCGGAGGTGTCTGAATTTTTGAAGCGTACGCGGTGCGTACGTTGATAAAATTCAGACACCTCAGGCAGAAAATCAGCCGCAAAGCCAGGTGCATAAGAGATTACGAGAGTACATGTTATTGACAGCTCATCGATCTGCCCTCATGCTGTCTATTCGTGGTGACATGCTCCCGCCACCTGCCGAAGCATCGTTCACTGAAAGATGCTTCGCCTGAGGTGGGGGCTTCCTGCTCAAGCCGGATTCTTCCGACAGTATCAACAGGCT
>CAJMMH010000117.1 GCA_905214365.1 uncultured bacterium | reverse complement strand
CTCTCAGAGTGTCTATTTTGCGCCTCAGATCATGTAATTGTCGATTTCACACGCTTTCTGCTGCTCCAGCACATCCTGGAGTGTAATTCCGTCCAGATACTCATTAATGACACGGTTCAGCCCCTGCCAGATCGGAAGGGTTGCACAATCCGCGCTCCGCTCACACATCACCGGATCCTGATCCAGGCATGCAACCGGCGCAAGGCTGCCTTCCGTCAACCGCAGAATCTCTCCGACCGTGTATGCCTCCGGTGAGCGCGCCAGCATATAGCCTCCCTGATATCCGCGGTTTGCAAGCAGAAAATCTGATTTATTTAATAAAGAAACAATCTGTTCCAGATACTTCTTGGAAATTCCCTGCCGTTTTGAAATATCTTTCAGTGAAACATAGCCGCTGTCCTTGTACTGTGCCAGATCCAGCATCATACGCAGAGCGTAGCGACCTTTCGTCGAAATCTTCATTTATTTTTCCTCCGTTTCCTGTGATGTACTCCCAATCGCTGCCGTCCCGCCTGCACAGCACGCAGACAACAGCACCTGCCATTCTTCTGACATACACAGCATTCTAATACCTTATAATACCATATATTTACTTGGTAATCAAGCACAGGAATCATTTTCCGGCAATTTACCGTCTTCTGCGCTAATCCGCTGCCATTCTTGCTTCCGCTCCGATCCGACAACAGCGTCCCTGATTAACCACAGACAGCCGGCCACACCTTTTCAGGCATGACCGGCTGATTTCTTTTCCGTATGCTATTTTACATCATAACACGCTCTAATATGTACTTCCCTGATTACTCTGCTGCGCCCGTTGACTCTTCTTCTGCCTGAGACGCACTGTACATGATTGCTGATACACTCTTAACAACATCGCGGAGAAGCGTTGCCTGCGGAGCCTCGGTATCGGTAATCACTGCGCCGTCTTCCGTTGTCAGCTTAAAGCCAAACTCGGTTTCCTGCCCATTTTCTGTTGTCTTAACAGAGAAATTGAAGCCATTTTCCAGAGCTTCGAACACGCCGGACAGATCAGTGGTCTGCTCGCCATCCGATACGCTCAGGTTAAACTCTGCACCATTGTCAGTTGCTGCAATTGCGCCATTTGCAAGCAGTTCCTGCGTTCCATTCTCTGATGCGGTCAGCTCAAACTCCGCACCATTGTCGGTAGTCGTGACCGTACCATTTACAGCCGCTAATTCTGTTCCGTTTTCAGTAACCGTTGATGCGAACACAGATCCGTCAAAGGAAGCGTCAATAACTACTTCATCTTCATCCTGTGCAATCGCTGCGTTGAAGGAAACCTGCTCCCCGATCGTCATCGTGCAGTCGATGGTTGTACCTGCGTCCAAAGCTGCCTGCAGCTCATCAGAAACCTTCTCGCCGGAGTCTGTCTGAATCGGACTGAACTCAACTGACTGCAACACCTCGTCCAGCATCGCATTGATGAGCTCATTCAGCTGGGACTGCGCATCCTCAACAGAAACTTCCGGATCAACCATGTTAATGCCTTCTGCTGCCGCAAGAATATAATCGCCGAATACACCGGTAACACCGGAAAGATCAGCAGAACTCATGCTGTCCGACACCTGCGCTGTAATACTGTCATACAGGTTCTCGACTTCCTTTACTGCCGCTACCAGGTTATCGCCATTGAACGAAATCACGGTTGCGTCATCTGTTGTCTCTACGTTGAAATTACCTGCGATTGCCGCCATGCTGTTTGTAAACAGATCGCTGTCAAACAGCTCTGTTTCATCCGTCTCGGTCTCAGATACTATCATCTCAAGCGCCGGAACCTCAACCCAATCCTCGGTAACACCAAACATGCTGAGATATGTGCTGACAGAAAGACCGGTCAGTTCCTCGTAGGCATTGCACAGCTCCGCGGCATTGACATACAGATCGCCGGATATCAGACGAATCACATCATTCAGGCTGATCGTCATATCTTCTTCTGTTCCGCTCACCGATGCCGGAATTGTCATTGCTGCGGAAATGCTTGCGCTGTCCTCCGCATACGCCTCTGCTGTCAGTGAAATTACCAGAGTTTCTCCTTCTGAAGTAACCGTAAACTCACCGGTAACAGTGCTTGGAGCAAAGGTATTTTCCTCTGCCAAAATCGGCATTGCGCTTCCCGCTACCATCACAGCACTCATTGCTGCCGCCAGTTTTTTCTTCATAACTCGCTCTCCCTTCTGCTGAATGTATCTCTGAAACACGCATTTTCCTGTTTATCGGCTATTTCATGTTCCGTCATACATCAAGCCCACGACTGATTCTGCTTCCGATCGTACGGCGCTGCCGCCAGACCAGACTGCTTTATTATCCTGCCACTGACTTTATCTATTTTATTATACCATAGGGGGACTATAAGTTCAAGGAAAACATACGCATTTCCACAGACACACAAAAAAGTCCCCCGTTCCTGCAATCTTCATAGCATGTGCTCCCGGAATCCCGCAAATTTAGACACAACGAGGCTCCAAGAGCACATATAGCAAAAAACGGGGGACTTTTTTTATCTGTCCGCAGCCGGTTATTCTCCGGATTCCTGCGCTTCTTCCTTCATTGGAATGGCAGGCTGGCGGTTCAGGATTACCATAAACTCTTCGCCGGTGATGGTTTCATGCTCATACAGGTACTTGGCAAGCTCATGCAGCTTATCCTTATGGTCTTCCAGCAGTTTATATGCCTTCTCATACTCCAGATTCACCAGACCGACAACCAAATCATCAATCTTTGTCTGCGTCTCTGCCGAGCAGCTCAGGCTGCTGTCTCCGCCAAGATATACATTCTGAACCGTTTCCAGCGCAACCATACCAAAGTCTTTGCTCATACCATAGCGGGTAATCATACCGCGCGCAAGCTTGGTCGCCTGCTCAATATCATTGGATGCTCCAGTTGTGATCTCACCGAAAATCAGCTGCTCTGCGGCACGGCCGCCGGTAAAAGTCGCAATCTTGTTTTCCAGCTCCGTCTTGGACATCAGATAGTGATCGCCTTCGTCAACCTGCATCGTGTAACCGAGTGCTCCCGATGTACGCGGAATGATGGTAATCTTCTGCACCGGCGCAGAGTTGGACTGCAACGCGGCAACTAACGCATGACCGACCTCATGATATGCGACAATCAGCTTTTCCTTGCTGGAAAGAATCCGGTTTTTCTTCTGATAACCGGCGATAACAACTTCTACGCTCTCCATCAGATCTGCCTGTGTCGCAAACCGTCTGCCGTCGCGGACCGCGCGGAGCGCGCCTTCGTTGACGATATTCGCAAGCTCTGCTCCGGACGCTCCGGCAGCCATCTTCGCAATCGCTTCAAAGTCAACGTTATCGGCAATCTTGATCTTCGCCGCATGCACCTTCAGAATATCAACACGCCCCTGCAAATCCGGCAGTTCAACCGGAATGCGGCGGTCAAAACGGCCCGGACGCAGAAGCGCCGGATCCAGCGACTCCGGACGGTTGGTTGCTGCCAGAATAACAACACCCTTGGAACCATCGAAACCATCCATCTCGGACAACAACTGGTTCAATGTCTGCTCACGCTCGTCATTGCCGCTGAAGCCGCCTCCGTCACGCTTCTTTCCAATCGCATCAATCTCATCGATAAAGACAATACACGGTGCCTTCTCCGTTGCCTGACTGAACAGGTCACGGACCTTTGCCGCGCCCATGCCGACAAACATCTCGACAAACTCAGAACCGGAAATGGAGAAGAACGGAACATCCGCTTCTCCCGCTACCGCGCGGGCAAGCAGTGTCTTACCGGTTCCAGGAGGACCAACAAGCAGCGCGCCCTTCGGCATCGAAGCGCCAATCTCGCGGTACTTTTCCGGATTGTGAAGGAAATCAACGATCTCCTTCAGAAGATCCTTCGCCTCTTCCTCTCCGGCAACGTCCTTGAACTTAATGCCATCGCTGGACTTGACATAAACCTTGGCATTGCTCTTTGCCCCGCCCATACCGAACATCATCGAGTTTCCGTCTCCGCCGCCCATCTTGGACAATACCTTCTTGGACAGGAATCTCCACAGCAGAATGAACAGTACAATTGGAACGACATAGCTGAAAATCACGTAGGTCAGCAGAGAAGTCTCCTGCACAATCTCCGTAGTAAACTCAGCTCCGCTGTCATACAGACGGCTTACCAGATCCGGATCATTCAGCTTTCCTGTTTTATAAATTTCTGTATTTTCCTTATTCGTAAATACAATCTGGTTGCTTTCTACATTGACATAACCGATATCCTTCTTGTAAGTCATGTCCATAAATGTATCGTACCCAACCTCCGTTACCGGTTTCCTGAACAGATTCGGGAATACAAACACATTCAGAAGCAAAAAAATCACCAGCGCAATGCACCAGTAAAATATGGCCGGTTTTTTTGGCTTTTTATCCTGCTCAATGTTCATACTGCCTCCCTCCGACAGCTATGCTGTCAAAAATAAGATTGCGCAGAGCTCTTCCGGTAATGCTATCCGGGGATTTGCTCTGCACAATCTTATCATATCCCAATTTGTTAGCACAGTCAATGAAGGAGTGCTAACATTTGTATTAAAAATGTATGAACTACTGTTCACACCGCATTCAAACAGTAACAGATTTTACCGCCACGCGGTCTGTGCCGCTCATCCGCACCTTCAATTCAGTTTCCAGAATGTTTTCCTCCAGCTCCGCCGCCGCCCAGATTGTTCCATGCGCGCCGAATACTTCCGCAATCTCCTGATCAATAATCACGGTAAATTCCTGCTCCTCTTCTTTCCGGAACGCCGCTGCTGCTGCGTACTGATGCGTCCTGCTGTCAAGTATCAGCAGCTGTCCACCGGCAGCATCAAAAATCAGCTCCTTGTCCCCAAGCTCCAGCCGGATTTCCCCGGTTTTATCCCCAGCGCCGCCAACCGCGCCTTTGGGCGCTTCTCCACCATGAATGGCATCCATCACAATCTGCACTGCCGCCGGATGTCCGCCAAGTGGAATCCGTTTCGATACGGTACGCTGCCGGACTGCATCGTCTGTCCGCGTGTTCCGGCAATCCGGCTGCTCCTGCCCATCTTTGCCTTTGCACTCAGACGTATCTGCAGGACTCTCAAAGAGCCTGACCGCGTTTTCGCCCTGCTCTCCGCTTTCCGCCGGGCCGCCTTTCCGGATCGCCTCTTCCCATTCCTTCGCCGGTCTGAAACTGATCTTCAGATCTTCGCCATCTCTCTGCAGCGACAATTCTGCCGGAAGCGCCATCAGCCCCCGGTAATTCCCCCAGTCATTTGCCATCCGCAGCCAGGCAAGGCTAATTACCCGCCCATCTGTGCCGCTGAATGTCTGCGCCGCATACGGAAGTCTAGACGCATACGCCATCTGCCGCTCTGTTTCCGGTGTAAATTTCCAGCCATCAAAGCTTCCGATTACATAATAACCATCCGCCGACCAGAAAACCCACTTCGACATATCCGGCTCATTTTCCGCCGATAGGCAGAACAGATCCGGGCACTCCCACATCCCCGGAATCTGCAGGCGGGACGTTTCCTTCCAGTCCAGAAGGTTGTCGGAACGAAATATGGCAAATTCATTTTCCTCCAGATAAAGAACCATGATGTACGCACCGCTCTCTTTGTGCCGGAATACCTTCGGATCACGGTTTCCGTCCGCAATACACGGCAGACAGAACGACTCCAGACGCTGCAATGTCCGCCCTCCATCCGTCGAATACGCCAGCCGCTGCGTAAAACGGTTTCCAGCCTGCTTCGACCACTCGTTGGTTCCGCCGGCCGCCGTATAATAATACAGGATCGTTCCTGCGCCAAGGCCCGCGGCGTTTTCCTTATCCTGAAACGCACAGCCGGAAAAGATCGTTCCCGTCTCGTCCGGGAACAGAACCGGCTCCAGATGCTCCCAATGGAGCAGATCACGGCTCACTGCATGACCCCAGTGCATATTTCCCCATTCCGTTCCATACGGGTTCCACTGGTAATACACATGCCAGATGCCATCTGCGTAAACCAATCCGTTCGGATCATTGTGCCAGCCAAACGGCGGCGCAAAGTGAAGCTTCGGACGGAACGGATACACAGTCTGCGGCTTTTTTGCAGACAAGAAAACACCAGACAGTCTGCGTTCCATTTCCGCACCCGCTTCCTGCTCCGCGCTTCCGTCGGCGCCGCCAACCGCGATTTCCAGCTTCTGTCCCATCCATGCGGCAAGATCAGCCGCCGCGTAATAATCTGGCTGCTTCTGCGCCAGTCGGATATCGATCTCTCCGATCTTATTTCCATCTGCAAAAAGATGCAATTTTTCTATTGCCGCATCCCGCCTTACTGGCAGCCAGAGCCACCGTTCTGTAATCCCCATGTTCTTCGCCATCGTTATTTCCTCTCCTTATTTCTTTTTTTCCGATAACCGCCGCGCCCAGAGCGTATTTATTTAAACACGCCCCAGTTCCCAGAACGCAACCGCACTTGCTGCCGCTACGTTCAGCGAATCTACACCGTGTGCCATTGGGATCTTTACCGTATAGTCACATCCGGCGATTGTCTGCTGCGCCAGTCCGTCCCCTTCGGTTCCAAGGACGATCGCAAGCTTTTCTTCCGCGTGCAGGCGCGGATCATCAATACACACCGAGTCATCGCTCAATGCCATTGCCGCAGTCCGGAATCCCATGCTGTGAAGAAACTCCACGCCATGTCCGGCCCAGTCCAGGCTTTCATCGAGGAACGTCCACGGAACCTGAAAAACTGTCCCGACACTGACTCTCGATGCCCGCCGGTACAGCGGATTGCTGCAGCCGATTGTCAGCAGCACGGCGTCAATATTCAGCGCCGCCGCCGACCGGAAAATTGCCCCGATATTAGTTGGATTCATCACGTTTTCCAGTACGGCAATCCGACGCGCGCCCGCGCAGATCTCCTCTGCCTTCGGGAGCTTCGGCCGGTACATCGCGCAGAGCATACCGCGTGTCAGCTGAAAGCCGGTCAGCTGCGTCAGTACAGAAAACTCTGCCGTATACACCGGAATATCTCCGCACCGCTCTATGATCTCTTTTCCCTGCCCTTCCGCATGCTTATCCTCCATCAGCAGCGACACCGGAACACAACCCGCGTCAAGCGCATGGCCAATGACCTTCGGGCTCTCCGCAATAAACAGCCCCTTGTCCGGTTCGTGCCGATTCAGCAGCTGTGCCTCCGTCATCCGGGCGTATACGTCCAGCTCCGGCGCGTTAAAATCTGTAATTGTAATTCGATTTGCCATAATATCCTCTCATGTTATCTTTCCTGCACCGCTGCCTTGCTTCTCCGGTACAATTCCTGCATCTCCGACACGGTATTTCCTTTTCCGCCTGCAACCCCGTTTCTCCTTCGGACTGACCGGACGGCAGTTTCATCCGAAGGCAGGCAACGCGCCGTTTTGATTCATTGCTTCTCCAGAAATTCCTTTACCTCGCCAAGATCCGGCAGAATCCGGTATGCCAGCTTTTCCATCTCCGGCGTGGGAGCCAAGCGGTCCGGCACCATCAGTACCTTCATACCAGCTGCAGCCGCAGAGCGGACGCCATTATAAGAATCCTCCACGCCAAAGCTTTCCTGCGGGTTTACTCCGAGACATTTGCAGGCATGCAGGTAAATATCCGGCTCCGGCTTGCTCCTTGCCGCCTGATCCCCGCCGATTACCACATCGAAATATTCGTACAGCCCTGCCATTTTCAGCTCGTCCGATGCAATTGCCGTCGCAGTGGATGACGCTAACGCCACGCGGGCATGGTTCTGTCTCAGCCAGACCAGAAGCTCTTTTGCATACGGCTTCACCGGAATCCCCTCTTCCCGGATCAGACGACGGATTTCCGCTGACACGCGGTTTAAGAAGCATTCCGCATCAAATGCCTCTCCCTGGCTTTCTTTCAGCATCTGCGCGGTCTTCTGATGCGTGCTTCCGATACACGCGGCAAAGGTTTCGTCCAACCGCTCCAAACCATATTCCTGCTCCAATGACTTCCAGCTGCGGTGACACAGCGTTTCCGTATCGAAAATTACACCGTCCATATCAAAAACAACATTCATCTTTTCTCTCATGCTTTCTTCTCCGTATCCGTATTTATGTGCTCTCGGAATCTCGTTGTGCCTGGCTTTGCGGCGGAAAATCAGCCGCAAA
>CAJMMH010000116.1 GCA_905214365.1 uncultured bacterium | reverse complement strand
CTTGGAATTCATAAGATACCTCCTCAATGATTTCCTGTACCATTTCTGTCGGCTCTGCTCCGGAAGACGATTCCGGGCAGAGCCGCAGCGCGGATTAGTGGTATCCGCTTGGCTGTACAGTTTGTCTTCGTTTCTATATCATCCCCATTTGAAAAAACTTTATACTTGAAAAAATCCGCTTCCTTTTTGTGCGTAAAACAGCTATAATAAATAGCATGTGCCAAAGCGCGGCCATGGATATTCACTCTCTGCGCAGCGGCCCTGATAGAAGGAAAGGAACAGGATATGGATTCAGATTCGCAGAGCAACATTGTTAAATATAAGAAAAAACACCAGATTCACTTTATTGCTATTGTTTTTTCCCTGATTCTGGTTTATCTGATCTCTCAGCTGTACCGATGGTCTTCGCGGGAGTACATTCGGATTTTTACTGTACAGACTTCACAGACGTTGGAATCGGTGCATCAGTACCGCGGTGTAATTACGCGGGGTGAGACGGTCTATCAGACTGAGGAAAATGGCTATATCAATTATTTCGTCCGGGAAGGCCAGAAGGCCGGTGTCGGCGCGACGGTATATACAACCGATGAAACCGGAGAATTCTCCCGGAAGCTGGCGGAAACCTTTTCTGACGGGACAGCTCTTTCGGATTCGACGCTGATTAACCTGAAGAACATTCTATACCAAACGAGTACGCAGACGGACAGCGGAAGCTTTTCTGACACTTATAAAGAACAGCAGGAGTTAAAGGCTGCAGTCACCGATTCATTTCTGTATACGGCAACCGGGCAGCTGTTCAGCAATCAGAATCTTTCGTCCTTAAGCCGCGTGACGGCCGACCAGAGCGGCTATATTCTGTTCCACAGCGATTCGCTTGACGGGCTGAAAGCGGAAGATGTGACGGAAGCCTCGTTTGATGAGAAAGCTTTGAAAACGGAAATTTATTCCGGAGGCGAGAGCCGCAGTGCGGGAGCATTTGCCTATAAGCTGGTTCCGGACGATTCCTTCAGCATCACCTTTGAAATCAATGAGGATGATTATCAGAAGTACCAGGGCAGGAAATACCTGAACATCGAGCTGATTTCCCTTGGCATCCGTGTCAACGGCAGCTTTTCGACCCGCACCACAAAGGACGGTACGCTGCTCGGTACGATCACGCTCAACAAGTACGGCAATTATTTTCTGACCGGCCGGTATCTGGATTTCCGGATTACCCAGACAGATATCAACGGCTATAAGATTCCGGTGACTGCGGTAACCAGCAAGGATTTTCTGATTATTCCGCGTGATTTTGTTACCAAGGGAGGAACCGGTCAGAATACCTACGGCGTATACCGGGAAGTTTCCGGCTACTCCAGCCGGGAAAGCGAGTTTGTTCCGGTTTCTATTTACGCGGAAACCGATGAATATTACTATATTTCTGGAAGCGGACTTTCTGTCGGTGATTATCTTATCCAGGAAAAGACGAACGCCAGGTATCTGTTAAGTACGACTGCTCCTCTTGACGGTGTGTACAATATTAACCGCGGATATTGCATCTTCCGGCAGATCGAGATTCTTGACACAACGTCCGATGGGAACTATTATATGGTTAGTACGCAGACACGCTTCGGACTGTCCGCGTACGACCGTATCGTACTGAATGCGGATCTGGTAACGGAAAATCAGATTATCAATTGATCACTGCGATGCATGGCAGAAGCCCTGCCTCAAACGCAGCGAAATGGAGGAGTTAACATGATTCAGGAAAATATTCAGAAAGTCAGAGAACGGATTGCGGCAGCCTGCCGCCGCAGCGGACGTTCTCCGGAGGAAGTCACGCTGATTGCTGTCAGCAAGTTTAAGCCGGTATCCGATATCGAAGCAGCGATTGCAGCCGGACAGACTGTGTTTGGCGAAAACCGCGTACAGGAACTCTGTGACAAGTACGACGTACTTCCGGCAGGAGTGATCTGGCATATGATCGGTCACCTGCAGCGGAATAAAGTCAAGTATCTGATGGGAAAAGCTGCAATGATTCATTCCGTAGATACGCTGCGCCTGGCGGAGCAGATCTCAGAGGAAGCGCAGAAGGCAGGAGTTATCATGCCGGTGCTTCTTGAGGTTAACGCGGCGAAAGAGGAAACAAAGTTCGGTTTCTTCCCGGAAGAGGTAAAGGAAGCAGCCATTAAAATTTCTCAACTGCCGGGAATCCGTGTGAAAGGCTTGATGACAATCGCCCCATTTGTTGAGGATTCAGAAGATAATCGCAAATATTTTAAAAAATTGCACGAATTACGTGTTGACATTCAGCGGGAAAACATTGATAATATAGACATGACAGAATTATCGATGGGTATGACCGGAGATTATGAGGTCGCAGTCGAAGAGGGGGCTACGATGGTTCGCGTCGGAACCGGTATCTTTGGCAGTCGGTAACAATGACAACGAAAGAAGGAGAAAGTAAGTAATGGGATTTTTAGATAATTTTCTTGGCAAGATGAATTTAAACGGGGATGAGACTGAGGAAGATTACGATGATTACGATGATCTGGACGAGTCTGAAGAGGATGAAGAGGATGAGGACGAGTCCGCAGCAGCAAAGGCAGCTGCAGCACCAAAGGCAAAGCCTGTTGAGGAAGAGTCTGTCCTGAAGAAAAAGTCCTTCAAATCCGGCAGCACAACCCCGAAGGTAGTTCCGATGCGTCAGACTGGAAACGGTTCCAAGCCGGAGGTCTGCATGATTCTTCCTAAGGGCTATGAGAATGCCAGCGAGATCGCCGAGCTTCTGCTGCAGGGCAAGACCGTTGTTCTGAACATGGAGGGAATGAACATCGACGCTGCACAGCGTATCATTGATTTCACATCCGGCGCATGCTTCACTATGACCGGAAATCTTCAGAAGATTTCCAAGAAGATCTTTATCGCGACTCCGAGCAATGTCGAGCTGTCCGGCGATTTTGTAAATCTTCTCGGTGAGTCTGTTGATATGTCTTCCCTGAACCTGACTCTGTAATCAGGAGGACACCATGAAAAAAGAAGAGCAGATGCTTTGCAGTCATCTGTCAGATCTGGCGAATGCCTGCTGGCAGCGTGATTATGCAGTCATCAGCGACTTCCTGACCCTGAATGAACAAAGCCTGTTTCTTTCCCATTGTGTTGGCAGCCTCCCTCCGGTTTCCTGGAGTCTGGAAGGCGGGTACGATACAGCGGAGCGAAAGGCAGTATATTTTCAGCCGATAGGAGCCGGGGATCAAATCCCGGCTCCTTTGGTTCTATTAAGGGCAGAGCCGCTGAATAAAAAGTTTGCCGGGGATCTGACACACAGGGATTATCTTGGCGCGTTGATGAATCTGGGCATCGAGCGGGAAAAAATCGGAGATCTGATCCTTCAGGACGGAGGCTGCTTGATGATCTGTCTTGACCCGGCTGCTGATATTATCTGCAGCGATCTGGTCCGCGTCGGACGAACGGCAGTCCAATGCAGGAGAATTGAGTTTACGGAGGTTTCCTGTCAGCCGGAGACAAAGCCAATTTCCGGAACCGTCGCCTCTCTGCGTCTTGACGCAGTAATCGGCCTTGCGTTTTCCGGTTCGAGAAGCCGCCTGGTCAGCTATATTGAAAGTGAAAAGGTCTTCGTGAACAGAAAATGCATTACTGCCAACGCCTTTCAGCTGAAGGAGGGTGACCTGGTTTCCGTGCGCGGACTCGGAAAATTCCGCTTTGTATCTGGAAGCGGCCTGACGAAAAAAGGGCGCACTGGCGTATCGCTGGAACTGTTTATATGATGTACTTTCGGAATCTCTTATGCATCTGGCTTTGCAGCTGATTTTTTGCCGAAGATGTCTGAATTTTATCAACGTATGCACCGCGTACGCCTCAAAAATTCAGGCGCTTCCGACAAAAAATTCCCTTACAAATTCAGGCACAACGTGATTCCGAGAGTACATTATGAAAGAATGGAGGACATCTTGTTATGGCAGAACAATTAACTGTGCATGATCCGGCAGGCAGGCCGGTTTACGATATTGTAATCGAAACATCCTTTGAGCGCCTTCCCTCTTGTGTCTGCGGCGCGGGGCTGGAGCACCGCCGGGTCTGCATCGTTTCCGACAGCAAAACCGCGCCTCTGTACGCAGAGGAAATCCGCCGCAGACTGGCGGACATCGCAGTACAGGTTGAGCTTTTTGTCTTTCCGGAGGGTGAGCTTCATAAGACACTTGATACCGTACGGAACCTTTATGAGTTCCTGATTCAGAAGCAGTTTGACCGGAACGATTACATCGCGGCGCTCGGCGGCGGTGTTGTCGGTGATCTGGCAGGGTTTGCCGCGGCGACGTATCTGCGCGGGATTCCATTTATCCAGATCCCAACCACACTGCTTGCGCAGTCAGACAGCAGCATTGGCGGAAAGACCGGCGTTGATTTTGACGGCTATAAAAACATGGTCGGCGCGTTTTGTATGCCCCGTCTTGTCTACATGAATACATCGGTACTGAAGACACTTGATGACCGCACCTACCGCTCCGGTATGGGCGAGGTAATCAAGCATGGTCTGATCCGAAGCCGTGCTTTTTACAGCGAGATTATGAGCAAAAAAGAGGCGATTCTGTCCAAAGATCCGGAAATCATGACCAAAATTGACTGCGGGAACTGCGAAATCAAGCGCGCGGTTGTGGAGGAAGATCCGACCGAAAAGGGAATCCGCGGTCTGCTGAACTTTGGTCATACACTTGGCCACGCAATCGAAAAACAGCTTGCGGGAAGTATGTATCATGGCGAGTGTGTTGCGGTCGGTATGGTCGGAGCCGCTTACATCAGCTGGAAAAAGGGCAACCTGGCATGGAGCGATGTAGAAGAAATACGGAATACCACCCTTGCGTTTGGTCTCCCGGTAGCGGCGTGTTTTGATGTGGACGCGGCTCTTGCTGCAACCAAAAACGATAAAAAAATGAAAAACGGCGTGATCCGTTTTGTCCTCCTGAAACAGCTTGGAGAAGCATATCTTGATACGACGGTCACCATGGACGAAATGCGCGCGGCTCTCGCTTATGTCCGGGAAGGAAATGAATGAGAGACATGACAACAAAAAAACATCATGCTTCCGGCATTTCCTGGAAAATAGCAGCGGCAGACGTTCTGTTGTTTCTGGTGCTGACCGCGCTTGACCAGGGAACTAAATATGAAGCAGTGCTTCATCTGAAGGATCAGGCAGACTTCATCCTGATTCCGGGCATTTTCCGCCTGACCTATGTAGAAAACTTTGGAGCCGCGTTTGGAACATTAGAAAACAGCCGGATCTTTCTGCTCATACTGAATGGAATCCTGATGCTGTACATTCTCCTGGTATACCGGAACATCCTGAAAAACGGCGGATATCAGGTGATGCGGATCTGCTGCGTCGGCATCCTTGCCGGCGGAATCGGAAACATTGCCGACCGGCTGATCCGCGGGTATGTGGTGGATTTTATTTACGCAGAGCTGATTGATTTTCCGGTATTCAATGTTGCCGACTGCTATATTACCGGATCAGTAGACCTGCTTCTGATCGCGTTATTTACTATTTACCGCGAACATGAACTGGAGCTGCTGCTTCCGTTCGGAAAGGGGAAATCACATGACGGAAACGCTCAGAAATAATCCGGACGTGCTGGCATCCGAAGTAGAAGTATGGGACGAGGATGAAGATGAACTGGAAGCGGCAGATGACCTTTCCAGAGCGGCAGGTTTTCCGTGCGGAATTGGCGCAGGCGGTCTGCCGGAAACCAGTGCGGACGGTCTGGAAATGGAAAGTCTGGAGGCAGAAAACAGCATCCATTCCTGGACAGTGCTTCCTGCGGAAGCCGGAGTACGTCTGGATAAGTACCTTTCCGCAAAGCTTCCGGATTTCACACGTTCCCGTCTTCAGAAGCTGATCGATGACAAAAATCTGCTTTGTAACGGCAAAGCTGCAGAAAAAAACGGGATGAAGCTTCGCGCAGGCGATCAGATTGTCCTGCATATTCCGGAGGCGAAGCCGTTTGAAATCCAGGCAGAGCCGATTCCTCTGGATATCCTGTATGAAGATGACGATGTAATCCTGATCAATAAGCCCAAAGGGATGGTTGTGCATCCGGCCGCGGGCCATTACAGCGGAACCCTTGTCAATGCGCTGATGTATCACTGCCGCGACAGCCTGTCCGGCATTAACGGTATCCTGCGTCCCGGTATTGTACACCGGATTGACAAGGATACAACTGGAGTTCTCGTTGCCTGCAAAAATGACAAGGCTCATGTCTGCCTGGCAGAGCAGCTGAAGGAACACAGCGTCACCAGGCGTTACTACGCAATTGTATACGGCGGATTCCGTGAGGATGAAGGCGTGATTGACGCGCCGATCGGCCGTCACCCGACCGACCGGAAAAAAATGGCAATTAACCAGAAAAACGGAAAACATGCCGTCACGCATTACCGGGTATTAAAACGCTTCCAGAACTATACCTGGATCGAATGCCGCTTAGAAACCGGGCGCACCCATCAGATCCGTGTCCATATGAGTTCCATCGGTCATCCGCTGCTCGGCGATACCGTGTACGGACCGGCTCGCCAACCGTTTTCGCTGGAAGGACAGACTCTGCACGCCTACATTCTTGGTTTCCGCCATCCATCTACCGGAGAATATCTGGAAGTAACAGCACCATTGCCTGCTTATTTTCAAAAGCTGCTTGAAATATTATAAATTTTCTCATAATAGTTGCTTTTTACGTCAAAATCGTATATAATGTAGCCAGATGAGAACGGAATTACAGGCTTACCTGTAATGACAGCCGCCAAAGAACCGTCTCTGGCGGCTGGTTTCATTCTATGAGTAGAAATGCTATGAGTGGAAGGAGATCTTGCTATGAAAGGAAACAAAGTTATTACAATCGGAAGAGAATGTGGAAGCGGCGGCCGCTTGATCGGAAACCGCCTGGCAGAAAAGCTTGGAATTAAATGCTATGATAAGGAATTGCTGACACTGGCTGCAAAGCAGAGTGGTCTGTGTGAGGAGCTGTTTGAGGCTCACGATGAGCGCCCGACCAGAAGCTTTCTGTACTCCCTGGTCATGGACAGCTACTCGATGGGATATTCTACATCATCCTTTGTTGATATGCCGCTGAACCACAAGGTTTTCCTTGCACAGTTCGAGGCAATCAAGCACCTGGCTGATACGGAAAGCTGTGTTATTGTTGGCCGCTGCGCTGACTATGCGCTTGCGGATTATCCGAACGTGACCTCGATCTTTATTTCCGGAAACATGGAAGATAAAATCAAGTACATTTCCAAACTCTACGATAAGACGCCGGAAAAGGCGAAGGATATCATCGTAAAGACCGATAAGAAGCGTTCCAATTATTACAACTATTATTCCAGCAAGACCTGGGGCGACGCGCGCAGCTATGATTTCTGCATCAACAGCAGTGTACTCGGACCGGAAGGAACGGTTGACGCGATCCTTGAGTTCCTGAAGCTGAAAGAGCGCAAAGACGCACAGTGAGGTCTTTATGATTGAAGCAATCACAACAGAAAACGTAATGGCATGGCGCAAAGGCCATGTCATCAACGACAGAGTATTTAATGTTGCCTGCTGTACCCCGGGTGAGGAAGACGAAGAAATCTTTTCCTACCTGGAATTGATCCGAAAAGACGGGACACGGCAGTTCATCTACGAAAATGAAGACGGTTATGCCCGGTTTGAAGCGGACTTTGTCAAGCGTCGCTTCACTTCGTACCATGAGTTCTGGACAGCCAAAGAAGACGCGGTTGAGCAGCGTGATCTGTTTTCATTCCGTTACTACATCCGGCGTCCGGCAGATAGCTACTGCAAGGCGTCTATAAAGGAGACCGAAGAGCAGCTTACGCTTGCCGGATGCCGTCAGCTGAATGACCGGGTCACTCGATTCCATTACTATGACCGGGAACCAAATGACTATCTGGAAGAGTCGTTTGACGGCATTTCGGTTAACTAAAGAAAATCGTCAGGGAGTGATCTTGAAACTCTCTGACGATTTTTCGTTCTGTTTGTTTATCTCGGCTGCGCTTGTATGCTTTTCCGTTCGGCACTGTTCTTGTAACCGGATTCAGGCTGCCCCAGGTGCTTCGCTGAGCGGAATAGTATTGTTTCTGGGCTTTTTTGCTTCGTTTGTCAATTGATACGTATGATTTCATATTAATACCGCCTTTCTTCATGGTTCCTTCATGGTTGTTACATTTGAACGGTCTCGCTGATAAGTAAGATGCCTGAAACCGTACCTTGGCATCTCTGTGGTTTCCCAC
>CAJMMH010000115.1 GCA_905214365.1 uncultured bacterium | reverse complement strand
AGCTGGGAAAGGAGGCCGATTTTTTCAGCATCGGAACCAACGCCCTGACGCAGTATACGTTAGCGGCAGACCGGCAGAATTGAGAGCTTTCCGCTTTTTATAATCCATACCATCCGGCGGTACTGGAAATGCTCCGGATGACGATTGAGAATGCGCACCGCGAAGGAATCTGGGCGGGAATATGCGGAGAACTTGGAGCGGACCTTTCCATGACAGATCGGTTTCTGCAGATGGGAGTGGATGAATTATCCGTATCCCCGGCATCAGTTCTTTCCGTGCGCGGGAAAATAAAGGAGTGCAGCTTTAGACAAACTGACCACATATAAAACCTATTGACATACTAGAATACAGATGCTAAGATAACGTCAGCGCGCAGATCACAGTCGGATTATTTTCGCCTTGTCAGTCTCTGTGAAAATACTGACTGTGAGCTGAAACAAAGAATTGGAGTGATAAAATGGATCAGCTGCATGAAAAATATGAAGTACTGAAAGCGTATCTGAAGGAGCTTGGCAGCGTTGCTGTTGCTTTTTCAAGCGGTGTGGACTCTACGTTTCTGCTGCAGACAGCAGTGGATGTTCTTGGCGACCGGGTGATTGCGGTTACTGCGTCCTCCTGTTCGTTTCCGAAGCGGGAACTGACAGAGGCGACTGTGTTCTGCAGAGAGCGCGGCATCCGTCAGGTGGTTGTCGAGTCAGAAGAGCTGGATATTGACGGGTTCCGTCAGAATCCGAAGAATCGATGCTACCTCTGTAAACATGAGTTATTTGAAAAGATTATCTCAATTGCGAAAGAGGAAGGGATGGCAGTTGTGGCGGAAGGCTCCAATATGGACGATAATGGAGATTACCGTCCGGGCCTGATGGCAGTAAAGGAGCTTGGTGTGAAGAGTCCGCTGCGTTATGCGAAGCTGTACAAGCAGGAAATCCGCGAGCTGTCTAGGGAGCTTGGACTGCCGACCTGGGACAAGCAGTCATTTGCCTGTCTTTCCTCCCGGTTTGTATATGGGGAAACAATCAGCGAAAAGAAGCTTGGCATGGTTGATCAGGCGGAGCAGCTGCTTCTGGATCTTGGCTTTCATCAGATCCGCGTGCGTATCCACGGAACGATGGCAAGAATTGAGATCCTTCCGGATGAGTTTGACAAGCTGATGCAGAGGGACTGCAGAGAGCTGGTTTACCGCCGCTTTAAGGAAATCGGATTTACATATGTGACGCTTGATCTTGGCGGATATCGGATGGGAAGTATGAATGAAGTACTGTCAAAGGAAGAATTGGCAGGGAAAAATGGAACAGATAAGGCGGAAAATCAATGATTAATCAGTTTGCAAGAACACAGCTGCTGCTTGGAAAAGAGGGAATGAACGATCTGGCGTCGGCGAAGGTTGCTATTTTCGGAATCGGCGGCGTCGGCGGATATGTTGCGGAGGCGTTGGCGAGAAGCGGAATAGGGTCGTTTGTTCTGGTGGACGATGATAAGGTCTGCCTGACCAACATCAACCGTCAGATTATCGCGACAAGAAAGACAGTTGGAAAATATAAGGCGGATGTGATGAAGGAGCGGATCCTTGATATTAATCCAGATGCGCAGGTCGAAGTGCGCAAGTGCTTTTATTTGCCGGAAAACGCTGACGAGTTTGATTTCAGCGAGTATTCCTATGTAGTAGACGCGGTAGATACGGTCACTGCCAAAATTGAAATCATTCTCCGGGCAAAGAGCGCGGGCGTTCCGGTCATCAGCTGCATGGGAGCCGGAAACAAGCTGGATCCGACCCAGTTCCACGTTGCGGATATTTATAAGACAACGATGTGCCCGTTGGCAAAGGTTATGCGCCATGAACTGAAGAAGCGCGGCGTAAAAAAGCTAAAAGTAGTTTATTCCACGGAAAAGCCGGTGCGCCCGTTGGAAGATATGAGTATCAGCTGCCGGACACACTGTGTCTGCCCGCCTGGAACGCAGCATAAATGCACGGAGCGCCGCGATATTCCGGGAAGCGTGGCATTTGTGCCGCCGGTTGCCGGGCTGATTCTTGCCGGAGAGGTCATCAAGGATCTGGCAAAGCCGCCGGTACGTCCGTAACTGTTTGAGCGCAGCGTGACAGGAACGATGGCGCGGATATGCGCGCAAAATATCAGTAGCGCTGTGGCGTAAATGGTGGTATAATACGGTTTTAGGATGCGGGGGCTGTGAAGCTTACAGCCCCCGCGTTCTGCAGAATCAGCGCTGCTGCAGAAGCGGCGCAGCACACTCGGATTTGCAGACAAGTCAATGGTCGGGCTATTTCGAAAACGCTATACTAGGTGCATAAGAGATTCCGGGAGTACATAAAAAAGTAAGGGAGCAGCAGACATGGCAGTATTTGATTTCAGTGCGTCAGCCGACGGTAAGGATAAGACACAGGAGCAGGAAGCGGTTTGCACATATACCACATTTATTACCGGAGAGAGCAATCCGTCCGCGGACCGGCCGATTCTGGTTCTTTCCAATCGGGAGCGCGCATGGGCGCATCATTCCTGCGGTGTATTTACCAACCCGTCAAAGCGCACGGCGTTTGAGTTTAAGGAGGAAGACGGTGTTGTCAGCGCGGATATTTTAAAGCTGGATGCCCGTTTTGCATCACTTTTAAAGTGGCTGGGAGAAAACCGGATCAGCGTGCGTCTGTCCGGCGAGAACCGGGAGGATGGATATGCCGTATACCGCATCCGAGAGACCGCGTTCGGCGGTGGGACCAAGCTTTCCGCAGAGGATGGTTTCCTTCAGTTTATGATTGAGCGTCTGCTTGCAAGCGACGCGCCGTCTGCTGAGCAGGAGGATGAGGAGCAGGATGAGACTGGTGACAGCATGAAGCTGACAAGCTTGCAGAGCATCACTGACTTTATGAACTGCGCGGGCCGTACACTGCCGGATAATATCCGTCTGTGGGCGAGACGGAATCTTTCCGTTGCCCGTTCCCATGAAGTATCTCCTGAAGAGCGCCGCCATGCGCAGCGCGCGCTTTCTATTATGATGAATATTCAGTGGAAGAGCAATTATTTTGAAGCGATTGATCCTGAAGAGGCGCGTCGGATTCTGGATGAGGAACTTTACGGCATGGAGCGCGTAAAACAGCGCATCATCGAGACGATTATCCAGATCAACCGTACTCATACGCTTCCGGCATACGGACTGCTTTTGGTTGGTCCTGCCGGAACCGGAAAGTCGCAGATTGCCTATGCGGTTGCACGGATTCTGAAACTGCCGTGGACAACGCTTGATATGAGCTCAATCAACGATCCGGAGCAGCTGACCGGAAGTTCCCGGATTTATGCAAATGCGAAGCCTGGTATCATTATGGAAGCGTTTTCCGCGGCTGGTGAGTCCAACCTGGTATTTATTATTAATGAGCTGGATAAGGCAGCAGCTGGAAAGGGAAATGGAAACCCTGCGGATGTTCTTCTGACGCTGCTCGATAATCTTGGCTTTACTGATAACTATATCGAGTGTATGGTTCCGACAGTCGGTGTATATCCGATTGCAACTGCAAACGATAAGAGCCAGATCAGCGCGCCGCTAATGTCCCGGTTTGCGGTAATTGACATTCCAGACTACACAGATGAAGAAAAGAAGATCATTTTCTCCAGATTTGCGATGCCGAAGGTATTAAAGCGCATGGGCCTGCGCAGGGAAGAGTGTATTGTAAAAGATGAAGCGCTTGATGCGGTTGTAAGCAAGTTTGCCGACACGACTGGAATCCGTGATCTTGAGCAGGCAGCGGAGCATATCGCGGCCAACGCGCTGTACCAGATCGAAGTCAATCATCTGGAACGCGTCGTATTTGACGCAGAAATGATCCGCGAGCTTCTGGCCTGACGGGCTTTTGCAGTCCGTGCCGGAGCGTGTTTGAAGTACCATTCCAGCAATCTGTACGCTCCAATTTCTGAAAATAAAAACCCGGAACCGATTCTGAGCTGTTTCTGCTCTGAAAAGGTTTCGGGTTTTTGCATGCTTCTCCAGTGACTTTTATAAGCCGTTCCGTTTTGAATGATGCGGTTTGCCTGTGTTCGGCAATCAGATTGCCGCGTGGTACTCTCTGGTTACGCCGGTTTCCTTTGCTGCCTTTGCAACTGCGGAGGATACGGCATCAGCAACACTCGGATTAAATGCTTCCGGGATGATATAGTCCGCACGGAGCTCATCATCAGAGATGATTCCTGCAATTGCCTTTGCAGCAGCAAACTTCATTGCATCATTGATTTCCTTTGCGTGTACGTCAAAGGTGCCGCGGAAGATACCGGGGAACGCAAGGACGTTGTTGATCTGATTCGGATAATCGCTTCTTCCGGTTGCGATGACAGCAGCGCCGGCCTTCTTCGCTTCTTCCGGATCAATTTCCGGCGTCGGATTTGCGCAGGCAAAAACAATCGCCTGAGGCTTCATGGTGCGGACCATATCGGCGGTCAGGACGCCCGGAGCGCTGACTCCGATAAATACATCGGCATCGCGTACAGCGTCAGCAAGAGTTCCCTGCAGGCGGCTGTGATTGGTCAGCTGAGCCATTTCTTCCTTTACCGGGTTCATACCTGTTTCACGGCCTTCATAAATGATTCCAGTCCGGTCGCACAGTGTAATATCAGCAAAACCGTAGGACAGAAGCAGCTTGGAAATTGCGATGGCAGCCGCGCCTGCGCCGTTGACAACAATGCGGGTGGATTCCGGCTTGCGTCCGGTCAGCTTGCAGGCATTGATCAGTCCGGCAAGCGTAACAACAGCGGTTCCGTGCTGGTCATCATGGAAGATTGGAATATCGCAGCGCTCTTTCAGCTTCTTTTCAATTTCAAAGCAGCGGGGAGCGGAGATGTCCTCCAGGTTGACGCCGCCGAAGCTTCCGGAAATCAGTGCAACTGTATTGACAATATCGTCAACATCCTTGCTCTTAATGCAAAGAGGGAATGCGTCAACGCCGCCAAATGCCTTGAACAGCACGCATTTTCCTTCCATAACCGGCATGCCGGCTTCCGGGCCGATGTCACCGAGTCCGAGAACTGCGGTTCCGTCGGTAACAACGAGACAGGTATTCCAACGGCGGGTCAGGCTGAATGAAAGCTCCGGATCCTTCTGAATGGCAAGGCAGGGAGCCGCAACGCCGGGGGTATAAGCAAGGGAGAGATCTTCGCTTGTTTTTACCGGAACGGTAGGAACAATTTCGATTTTTCCTCTTTTTTCATAATGCATACGGAGACTTCTTTCTCCATAATCATGTCTGTTAGAAGCCATGATAAATCATCCTCCTTTGTGATCTTATGTGCTCTCAAAATCTTTTTGCAATTGATTTTGCGGGAGTACATGCTTTTTTGTTCTAGAGCGTGTTTGAAAAATCATTCCCGCAATCTGCGTGCAAAAAAAACGCCACGAAATAAAAATAACATTGATTGCGTTGGAAGTCAATTGAAAAAAATGGCGTGAAGGGGAAAAATTCTCAATAAAGGGAATGGGAGGAAAACGAATGAAGAGAAGTCAAGAGCATTTTGCTGGATAATCCGCAGGAAATATGATAAGCTGTAAATAGGATAAGGATTGCGGGAATGCAAGGCATGTTCCAATCTGATCTCGAATAAATAAAGGAATAAAAAGAAGATTTTTGTAACCAAAATGAAAAAAAATCCGTCTGAAAGAATGGAGACAAACTCAATGTGATGAGGAGGAAAATGAGAGATGAGAAAACAGATTTTGGCAGTGATGCTTGCGGCGGCAATTGCCGGTTCCATGACAGCGTGCGCGGGAAAGGGAAATACGAATCAGACCGAGCAGACAACGGAGGCAAAGGAAACGGTATCCGATCCGTTGGAGATTCTGCAGGCGGTATGGGATAAGTTTCCGGAAAATGACCGGTTTGCGGCAGCCGGAGGTGATATGACTGAGGAAAATATGGTGGATAACGGACCAGGACGCTTTGGAATTGAAAATGCGGATTCCATGGACAGTACGCTGGGTTTTCCGCCGTCTGACCTGGAAAAGATCGACAGCGCGGCATCGTTAATGCACATGCTGAATGCCAATACGTTTACCTGCGGAGCGTATCATGTAAAAAATGCTTCGGATGTGGAGATGGTGGCGGCTGATCTGAAAAGCCAGATTTTGCAGCGCCGTTGGATGTGCGGTTTCCCGGAGCGTCTGGTAATTACGTCAGTGGACAACTGCCTGGTGTCAGTATTCGGACACGATGATTTAATTACAGAGTTTCAGAAGTATCTGGCAGATGCATATCCGCAGGCAAAGGTGATCAGCGACGATCCGATCGAGTAAACAGAAGCAACAAAAATCCGGGAGGGACGAGGATGCTGTTTCCAAGTATTCCATTTTTATATTATTTTCTTCCGGCGGCGCTGCTGCTTTACGCGGCGGCGCCGAAACGCTGGAAGAATACTGTGCTGCTTGCGGCAAGCCTGATCTTTTACGGTTGGGGAGAGCCGAAATATCTGCTCCTGATGGTCGTTACCATTGCTCAGGGATATGTGTTCGGGCTGCTGACCGGGCGATTCCGGGGAACGGTATGGGCAACGCTTTCCATGGCTGCGTCAGTCGGTATCAGCTTGCTGACTCTTGGCGTATTCAAGTATTCCGGATTTTTGATCCGCACGGTCAATACACTGACAAAAAGCAGTTTTCCGGTCCTTTCCCTGGCGCTTCCGGTCGGCATCAGCTTTTACACCTTTCAGATCATCAGCTATGAAGCGGATGTCTGGCGGGGACAGGTTCAGGCACAGAAGCATCCGGTACGGCTGGCATTGTATATTTCGATGTTTCCGCAGCTGATTGCGGGACCGATTGTCCGCTATTCGGACCTGGAAGGACAGCTAAAAACAAGGCATGTGACAGGAAAGGACGCGGCGGAAGGGATCCGCAGGTTTTCCATCGGTCTCGCGAAAAAGGTACTGATCGCGGATCAGCTGGCGCAGTTCAACGCTTCCTTTGCGGCGGCAGATCAGAAGTCCGTGCTGTTTTACTGGCTGTATGCGGCTGCGTGTACGCTCCAGATTTATTTCGACTTTTCCGGTTACAGCGATATGGCGATCGGGCTCGGACGGCTGTTCGGATTCCGATTCTGCGAGAATTTCCAGTATCCGTACTGCTCCGGGAGTATTACCGAGTTTTGGCGCAGATGGCATATTTCCCTTGGAACATGGTTCCGGGACTATCTGTATATCCCTCTGGGCGGAAACCGGAATGGAAAGCTGCGTTGGCTGCGGAACATCCTGATTGTGTGGCTGGCGACCGGCCTATGGCACGGGGCGGCATGGAATTTTGTCCTGTGGGGACTGTATTTTGCCGTGCTGCTGGTTGCGGAAAAGCTGTGGCTTCTGCCGCTGCTGAAGCACCAGAAGTTTCTGAATCATATCTATGTACTGTTTTTTGTCGGAATCAGCTTTGTGCTGTTTGACGCGTCTGATGTCAGGTCTGCATTTGAAACCATTCGGTCGATGGCAGGGCTTGGCGGGCTTCCGGCAGTGACCGGGGAATCGCTGTATTATCTGAAGAGCTACAGCCGGATTTTTCTTGCGGCAATCATCGGGGCAACGCCGCTGCCATGTCGGTTCCTGGTGTGGATGAAAACACGGAAGGCCGGCGTGTGGTTTGCAGCTGCGGCAGAAATGATCGGCCCGGTGATTCTCCTTGCGGTCAGCACAGCGTTTCTAATTGACGGGTCATTTCATCCGTTTCTGTATTTTCGATTCTGATGGAGGGAGCGGGCGAATATGCGTTTAAATAAAGAGAGAATAACGGCAGCTGCGGCCGCGCTGTATCTGTTTGGGTTTGCTGCATGGAATCTGGTTTCGCCCAATCAGGCGGAATCAACTGCTGAACGGCGCAGTCTTGCACAGTTTCCGGAGGCGACTGTACAGACAATTCTTTCCGGTCGGTTTATGAGCGAGTTTGATACGTTTTCATTAGACCAGTTTCCGCTTCGTGATCCGTTCCGGACACTGAAGGCGCTGACTGCGGGAATCGTGATGGGAGAAACCGATAACAACGGGATTTACCTGGCGGACGGCTATGTGTCAAAGCTGGATGCGGTGCTGCGGGAGGATTCGCTGCGGTACGCGGCGGGGCGTTTTCGCTTCCTGTATGAGAGTTATCTTGCGGATACGGATTGCCGGGTATATCTGTCAATCATTCCGGATAAGAATTATTTCATGGCAAAGCAGAACGGATATCCGGATCTTGACTATGACAGGCTGATATCTGTGATGCGGGAAGAAATGCCGTACGCGGTATATGCGGATCTGTTTCCGGCTCTGTCACTGGAGGATTATTACCGGACAGATACACACTGGAGACAGGAGCGGCT
>CAJMMH010000114.1 GCA_905214365.1 uncultured bacterium | reverse complement strand
CTGTCGTTTGTTGTCAGGAGCTTGTCTCTCGCTGACAGCTTATTTACTATATCATGTCTTATTGACTTTGTCAAGCACTTTTTTAACTTTTTTTGAAAGCCGTGGAAGTCGTGAAAATCAGGACTGCCGATTCGTCTTTCCCAGCTTACTCAATCGAGATTAAATTGTCTTGCAATTATCCGTATTGTTTTTAAGCTGTATCAGTTGTGTGTGCTTTTTGTCAAGCGACTTGTATATAATAGCACTGGTTTGTGAACTTGTCAACTACTTTTTCATTTTTTCTTCGGCTCTAAATCTAAAATGCAAAGTGAACCTCACATGACTTAAGTCACGCTGCTTCCCAGCCGCTTTAAGCGGCAAGACAAAATACCGGCGGATACGCCTCTGACTTAGAATCTGCGCAGTTACGCGCATGTTCCCGGCCGGATACGGCCGGTTTCCACTTAATTAATTAAGGAAGTCCCCTGTCCCTGCTTCAATTGCAAATATCCGCTTGACTTTGTATTTTAGGCTTCCCTGATTCGGCTAAAAACAGCTGGACAGCCGATATCATACATGTTACAATATTCTCCGCGTGCGCCCAAAGGCGCACAATACGAGGGGAGAAAAAAGAGTATGAATGACTTGAAACCGATGCTGTTCACCTGCCTGAAGACATATTCCAAAGAACAGTTCATCAAGGATCTGATTGCCGGAATCATTGTGGCAATCATCGCGCTTCCGCTGTCTATCGCGCTGGCGCTCGCGTCCGGCGTTGGCCCGGAGCGCGGAATTTACACGGCTGTCATCGCCGGATTTGTGATTTCCTTTCTTGGCGGAAGTCAGGTGCAGATCGCTGGTCCGACCGCTGCGTTCGCAACCATCGTCGCAGGAATCGTCGCCGACCAGGGCATGGATGGTCTGGCTGTCGCAACCATCCTCGCCGGTATTATCCTGATTATCATGGGATTCTGCCGTCTGGGATCTCTGATTAAATTTATTCCATACACCATTACAACCGGTTTCACCGCCGGTATCGCAGTCACCATCGCCATCGGCCAGCTGAAAGACTTCTGCGGCGTCACCATCCCCGCAGGCATGCCAACCATCGAAACCATGGAAAAACTCGAAGGCTTCCTTGCTGGAATCGACACTATCAACTGGCACGCGGTTCTGGTCGGCGCTGTCTGCCTTGCAATTCTGATTCTGATGCCAAAGGTAAAGGCTCTCGCCAAGATCCCGCCGTCACTGGCCGCAGTCGCCGTTGGAATCCTGATGGTAAAGTTTCTGCCGCTTCATGTTAATACGATCGGCGATCTGTATACTATCAGCAGCAGTCTTCCGTCATTCCATCTGCCGGCGCTCAACCTGGAAATCATCCAGAAAGCGCTGCCGAACGCGTTTACCATTGCAATCCTTGCCGCCATCGAATCGCTTCTTTCCTGCGTGGTTGCAGACGGTATGATTAATGGAAACCATCGTTCCAACATGGAGCTGGCCGCACAGGGTGCAGGCAACGTCGCTTCCGCTCTTTTCGGCGGTATCCCAGCAACCGGCGCAATCGCGCGTACCGCCGCCAACATCAAAAACGGCGGCCGTACTCCGGTTGCAGGTATGGTTCACGCCATTGTCCTGTTCCTGGTTCTTCTGGTCCTGATGCCGTACGCCGGATGGATTCCGATGCCGACCATCGCCGCCATCCTTTTTCTTGTCGCTTATAACATGTGCCAGTGGCGTCCATTTGTTCGTCTGGTAAAAACCGCTCCCAAAAGCGATATCGCAGTCCTTGTCGTTACCTTTGCTCTGACCGTCGTTTTTGACCTGGTTGTTGCAATCGAGGTCGGCATGGTTCTCGCTTGCCTGTTGTTTATGAAGCGGATGAGCGACGAAACCGGCGTGCGCAACTGGTATCACACGGAAGAGGTTTCCGACAAAGTCCGCAACGCGGAACGCGCCCGCATGCGCGACATCCCGGCTTCCATCAGCGTCTGCGAAATCACCGGCCCGCTGTTCTTCGGTGCTGCCGATCAGATCGGCCTGATCTCCGTCACCGAAAAGACCCGCTGCCTGATCCTTCGGATGCGCGGCGTACCCGCGCTCGACAGCACCGCCATGAACTCTCTGGTTTCGCTGCATGAACACTGCCGGAAAAAGGACATCACACTCATCCTGTCGCACGTCAACGATCAGCCAATGAGAGCCATCCGGAAATCCGGCTTCGATGACTTAATCGGCAAAGAAAACTTCTGCCAGAACATCGATGCGGCAATCGCAAGAGCCGAACAGATTGTGAACGGAAACTAACGAAAACAAAACAGGCAGGAACCTGTCCTTTCTGATTCCTGCCTGCTAATAACTTTTTCTTATTTGCTCCATCCTTCTGGCAAACACTATTCGTAATATTAATTAGCGTCTGCTGCATCTGCCGTAAAGAAAAGCCACTCTGACGCGCTCATCATTATCTGTCCAGTCCCGTCTGCCTCTTCGTTCAGTTGTAAGCGAAACAAGGGCGCTACCATTGCTCCGCTTACTGTATAATCAGAAACTGTTTCCGGATCGGACGTAATGCTCAAATATCGTTGCCTTACTTCTTCCTTCGTCAGGATTTCACTAACTGTTCCATAATCCCATGTAACTGAATTTTGCCCTTTAATCGGTGTTCCATATAGTTGTTCTAACGTACACTCAATCTGACCAGGCGTTTCCGCCTGATATGTTCCAACAACTTTTTCCAATCCGGTAATTGGATCAAAATACAACTCCACCTCCATTTCCTGTCCGAACAAATTGTGCAAAGTATCCATAACCATGATATCTTTTCCAGTACTATTTTTTCTTAAAGCATCATGCATAAAACATACCTCACCCGCTTGCTGCTTTGTCATTCCCCAATTTAATCCATCAATTGGCAGCTTCCAAGCTTCATATTCAAAATCAGTTTGCTCTTCACCGCTCTCAACGTGCTCGATATGATTTATCTTACATACATAATTGCCAAAGAATCCGCATATAGCCATCGCAATTACAGTTATAATCCAAATAAAACTATTTTTCATAACTATATTTTGCTTCCCCATTCTTTTATTTTGCAATTACCATACTGCTTCAATTTGCTCTAATAGAATCATTAGATCATATTCTCCCGAAACGGTTCCATCTGATAACGTTACAACTGCGCCTAAATTAAACCTGCAGGCATACGATGAATTATATATTCTCGTATCATCAGTATTTAACGTATATACCGTCAATGGGTTCGGATTTTTGTATGTTGCATACCTTTCTATGTTATTTTCAATGACTGTTATCACTTTTCACTATTTGTTTCCTCTGTTATTATTTTTACTCATTTATCCCAATCATATTTATTACATTGCCGTCCGCGTTTTCAATTTCAATGCCTTTTTTCGTCTGGATGCATTTCATACTCTGATTCTGGAATAAAACGGAATCATCGCTTTCCATCGCTTTGCCGTCCGGCGTATAATACGCAACCTGATCGGTTTCATTTTCTGTATACGCTCCGGAAAGGATGTAGACTTCCACCGTTCCATCGTTTAATGCTGTCATCCGGACGGTAATACTTGTTTCATCGGTATAAACAGCAGTGTCTTCGCCAATTCCGCAGACAAATGTTTTTCCGGTGCCGGACGGATTCCGGTAAACCATGCCAATGGTGCTTCCTGCCTGCATCACTTCCACCTGCAGCGGATCCGGAAGCTGATCCGCGGAAAGTCCTTCCTGCTTCCAGGTCATCGTCTCATCGGTCAGCAGATTCTTCACGCCGCCGCTTCCTTCGCCGATCGTCCAGTACCACAGCTGTCCGTCTGTTTCATTCCAATATACCTGATTCTCCGGATATGCCGTCACAACATGAAATTCCGCGTCGCACAGATAGAACCAGCTGTTTCCTGTCAGATCTGTCATCCGGATCACAAACTGCTGTCCGTCCTGCTCCGACTCCTTCACTGCCGCCAGACGCATACCGCTTCCCTGTACCTCCGCGTTCTTCGCCAGAAATCCTTCTTCTGTAAGAACCGTCTCCGGTGTCTCACCCATCACCAGGATCTGTCCCTTTCCGTCCGCGTCCGTCCAGCTGCTGTAGTCATCGACCGATCCGGTCCAGATCAGACCGGAATCCTCGGTCCAAACCGTTGTACCGTCCGCCTTAGTCAGCTGCGTCCAGTGGCTTCCATCCTCATTGTATCCGATCAGAAGAATCTCATCGCCAATCAGCTCCCGAAACTTCAGGCCATCCAGCGCCATCAGCTCCTGACCGTCCAGATCATACACATTCTGCGAATCAATCACATAGTTTCCACGCCTTGCCGCTCCGTCTGACATTTCCTTAATACAAGTTCCGTCTGTCTTATACAGGTTGCTTACCATGTCCCCATCCGTATACAGGCTGTCGCTCAAAAGATTCAGCCGGTTCTCCGACGGCTCCACCAGCCAATCCTGATCTTCCAAAGAATACAAACCCACGGATGCCGATACCGCATCCGACTGTACCTCTGCTCCATCCTGGTATCCGGTAAACACTTCCAGCGGCGCTGACTGCTTCACGATCAATCCCCTACTCATCGACGGGCCATTTCCAGTCAGTCCATAGCCAGATAATCTTGCAACTTCCTCTCCGGAAGCGTCCAGCACCAGCACCAGATCTCCGCCAAGCCAGCTGTAATGACTTTCTCCTACGGTCAGAACCAGATATTCGTCCTCTTCCCACGGCATCGTCGGCTGTGCCTGATTCTGCGTTGTCGCTGCGGCCGGAATACTGCACATCGCTCCGACAAGAACTGCAGCTGTTAAAAACATGTTTCTCTTCGGGTGGTTTCTCTTCAAACTCTTTCTCATAGCGTCCTCTCTTTCTCTACTCAGGGTTTCATCCCCCAACCGTTATGTGACTGACAATCATTTCCAGCTGTTGATACTCCCCCTTTCCCGAAATAATTGCCTGAATTTTCATCGATTTTCTTCCCGCTGCCGCTTCCCTCTGGTCAAACTGGCCGTCAATATATTTGCATATCTCTTTGATGTTTCTTTGCATTTTCTGTCTTTTCAACGTTTCTGTGTAAATTATATATGTTTTTTTTGCAATAAGTCAATTTCTTTTTCTTTAACGTTTTATTACAAAAACAAACCGTTTGTTTACAAAAAACAGACAGGAGGCTGTCTCTTCCTCCTGCCTGGCATTTACATCTCCTCCACACTATTTTACATTTAATATCCGTTCTCCAGTTTCCGCATTGATAACCATATGATCATACATCAAAACGGTATCTTTTCCCTCTGGCTCCACTGGATCTGTCTTTACTTCCTTTGCAATACAGAAAATCCATGCAGGTATCATTTCTAACTGTTTTCCATTCTGAACGACAACATAATTTAATTCGAGATTTTCCACATAAAGATCCGAAACCAGAATTGTTTTCTTTAATTCTTCTAAGTAAATAGATTCGGCTTCCTGCGGAGAAATCAACTGACTTTTTGCAGCTTCCTGTTTTATAGTTACCGCACTTATGATTTCCGCATGCTCCAGACAATCTTCCGATACAATTGCCTGTGCACACATTTCTGTTGCCATCGGCCTGGTCTCGTTTGTCCAACAATGATCAGCCAACGGAATACCATCGACTACTTGCCGCAACTGAATCAGATACGCTTCTGCTTCTGCCATTTTTTCTTCTGTAAACTCTTCTGTTCCATTCTCAGTATAATCCGATTCTTCTGCTTCTCTTTCTATGGCTTTTCGTTCCTGACGCTGCTCGGCATGTTCCTGCAATGTTTTCCGATCCAATGAGTAGATTCTGCTGATTTCTAAATCTATGCCGCCGATATTCTCCAGAAGTTTTTTCATATCATCCGCAGTCTGTGTCCGATCCGCAAATTCAAGTTCTTTATCCAAAGAAAAATCAGCACAGGACGTATCTCCAATCAGTTGTTCCGTACTCCCCGGATGCCCAGGGAATACATTAATCTGACTGCTATACATCGGAATCTCTTTTCCATCCTTTTTCAAACAGTAATAAATAATTCCTCCAGACTCACTGCTGTCCAATCCAATCGACTTTCCTCCATCAAGCAGATACAAGAGCTCTTCCGTCCCATTCGATTTTGTCTCAATCCGAAGTCCAAACGCATCTAATGTTTCACTAACAATCTCGCTGTGAAGCAATGCCTGTTCTGTCTTCTCTTTTTCTGCCTGAATCCACTCTACCTGATAGGAACTAGCCTCATCCACGGCTTTCACCTCAGCAATCTCATACATAACATGCAGCTTTTCACTATAATCTGCCAGAGATTCTGCTTTTACCGGACACACAGCTCCAACTGCTATTACCCCTGCTGTCAGAAAGGAAAACACGCTTCGTATACCCCATCTTTTTTTCATCGCTGTTCCGCCTGCCTTTCGCCCAATATTTTACCGTTTCCGCTCAATCACTCCTCCATCCATCTCGCTGACGGAATCGCAAAGCACTTCAATATCTTCTGCGTAATGAGAGGACATCAGGATTGTTTTTCCCTGATCCCGCAAAGCAATCAGAAGTTTCCGGATTTCCTCAACTCCCTGCTTATCCAGTCCGTTCATCGGCTCATCCAGAATCAAAAGCTCCGGATCTTCCATGATTGCCTGCGCAATTCCCAACCGATGACGCATTCCAAGTGAATAGTTTCTCACATGTTTCTTTTCGTTGGGATTCAAACCAACCTGCTCCAGCACTTCACGAATCCGTTCATCAGAAATCTTTCTTCTTACAGATGCCAGCAATTTCAGATTTTTAAATCCGCTTAATGATCCAATAAATCCCGGATCTTCAATAATTACTCCAATATTCTGCGGCGCTGCTGGTTTTACTTTTGTGCCATTAATCAAAATTTCTCCGCTGTCCGGTCTCATAAAACCACACATGCACTTAAACAGCACCGTTTTTCCAGATCCGTTCCGTCCGATAATTCCATGAATCATCTGCCGCTCAAATACCGCGGAAACATCCTTCAACGCAGTAGTTTCTTTGAATTTTTTCGTTACATGCTTTACTTCAATATACGCATCCATATTCATCTCCCCCTGCTGGTAAATACAACATCTTTTCTGCAAAATGCAATCATAGATGTAACGCCAAGTCCCAAAATCAAAACAATATATTTAAGAACAGACCACTTCCAAACCACATTGCAGCTGTCATCTGCTAATGTTAATGAACTCCAGTTGATCGGTGATATTGCCCGTATCCAGCTTCCATAGCCAATCATGCCCAAATAGCATGAAAAATACGCAAATGCCACAAAAAAACCACATACTGCGATTCCGGTCATTCTTCCGGTTAAAACATAAAAGCATAAAATTATCATCCCAAGAAAGACCGTTCCAAGCCAATACAAACCACCTGATAACGCCATTGCCTGAATCGGCGAAAAATACTCAAAAATATCCTGTGAAATTCCAAAACTAACAGATGCTCCGGATTCCATAATAAGCTCCGGATAAGATGCCACTGTCTGCAAAATGCTTCCCCATTCATTTTCAAATGTCACATTGGGAATTAATACTAATATGGAACACAGCAGATTCCACGCGGTATAAATAAAAGAAAGAATCAGCACATATAACATCTGTCCCAGAATCCAATCACATTTTCCTACCCGGATCAGGACAAACGGCGCTTGTCCATCCAGGGACGGTACATCACAAAACAAAAGCATTGCCAATCCGCCAAACGTAACAAACATTGTCGGAACGGTAATATAAAACGGAAATACCCAGGGCGTTGTCAATTGACCAAGATACTGGCTTACAATCCTCAATCCGCTGAACGTATAATACTGAAAAATAAAACTGATAATAAAAACAAGGTACAGCTTGGGCGTCCCCAATGCCTTTTTCCCGTTCATACGAACACACAGAAAAACATTTTTCCACCTATTCACGCAGTATTCTCCCCTCTATATTTTTCTTTGTGTAGATTCCCATCAGAAGGCACAGAACAGCAACCGTAGCAAATTTCATACCAAGCGTCCCTTCTGCAGTTTCCAAATAATACAATCCACCGTTCCAGTAAATCGGATCCATAAATGGCGGCAATGATAGTCTTCCTGTCAAACGTAGAAGCGTAAAATATATGACAAGCGGCGCTGTTGCCGACACAAATGGATCCGGAAGCAGCGTGGAAATATACATCCCGCAAACCGCAATTAAGCCGCCTCCCAAACTTTGATGGCACATATAGAGCAAAAAGCCCTTTCCAACCTGCCCCTGTATAATCAAATATTCATACGGAGAATCTATATACTCTACAAAATACATTGGTGCAAATGTGCATGTACATAAAACAAATAGCCCGATCCCAACAAATACAACCAGAAAGCCGGACAGAAAGCTAAT